>JAIDEF010000044.1 GCA_029054965.1 Eubacterium sp. | reverse complement strand
CACTTATAATTCACCTTTTAACGCTCGTTATGCTTCAAAGGAAATGCAGTACATCTACTCCCCTGATTTCAAATTCAGAACCTGGAGAAAGCTTTGGATTGCACTTGCTGAAGCTGAAAACGAGCTTGGCTTAAATGTAACAAAAGAGCAGATTGATGAGCTCAAGGCTCACGCTGATGACATTAACTATGAAGCAGCACAGGAATACGAAAAGAAATTCCGCCATGATGTTATGAGCCACGTTCACGCTTATGGTGAGCTTTGCCCTAATGCAAAGCCAATCATTCATCTTGGTGCTACAAGCTGCTATGTCGGCGACAACACCGATGTTATCACAATGCGTGAAGCACTTATGCTTATCAAGAAAAAGCTTGTTAACGCTATTTCAAGCGTTGCAAAATTCGCCGATGAATACAAGGATATGCCTTGTCTTGGTTTCACCCATTTCCAGCCTGCACAGCCTACCACCGTTGGCAAGAGAGCTTCACTGTGGCTTATGGACTTGGTAATGGACTATGAGGAAATCTGTCACGTTATCGACAGCCTTATGCTCCTTGGCTCAAAGGGCACAACAGGCACACAGGCTTCATTCCTTGAGCTGTTCGACGGCGACCACGAAAAGTGTAAAGAGCTTGACAGAAGAATTGCAGAAAAAATGGGCTTTAAGGCTTGCTTTCCGGTAAGCGGACAAACCTATGCAAGAAAGCTTGATACTATTGTTTGCAACTGCCTTGGTCTTATTGCTCAGTCTTGCTGCAAATTCTCAAATGATTTAAGACTGCTGCAGAATCTCAAAGAGATTGAAGAGCCATTTGAGAAAAATCAGATTGGCTCATCAGCAATGGCCTATAAGAGAAATCCTATGAGATCCGAGCGTATAGCATCACTTTCACGATATGTTATGATTGATGCACTTAACCCTGCTTGGACAGCATCTGCACAGTGGTTTGAAAGAACGCTTGACGACTCTGCCAACAAGCGCGTATCAGTTGCTGAAGCGTTCCTTGCAACCGATGGTATTCTTGATTTATACATCAACGTAACATCAGGTCTTGTTGTATATCCAAAGGTTATTGAGGCAAGACTTATGAGCGAGCTGCCGTTTATGGCAACCGAAAACATTATGATGGATGCTGTTAAAAAGGGCGGCGACCGTCAGGAGCTTCACGAAAAAATCAGACAGCACTCAATGGCTGCCGGTGCAGTTGTTAAGGTTGAGGGCGGCAAAAACGACCTTGTTGACCGAATTGCAAATGACCCTGCATTTATGATTACCAAGGAAGAGATTTTGGACATTCTCAAGCCTGAAAACTTTGTGGGAAGAGCACCACAGCAAACTGCTGATTTCCTTAATGAGGTAGTTAACCCTATTCTTGAAAAAGAAAAGGATCTTCTTGGCGTAAGCGTTGAAATCAATGTTTAATTAATACAACAAAACGGTAGCTATGTCAGCTACCGTTTTTCTTTTGCTCTCTTAATTTTTTAAAAAAGTCTGTTAACAGTGCGGAGCATTCCTCAGCCATAATGCCGTCGATAATTTCAGGCTTATGGTTATAGGGTATATCGTTAAAATTAACAATTGACCCAAAAGAGCCTGCCTTCAAATCCTTAGCACCATAATAAACTTTTTTCATTCTTGAATTAATTATTGCGCCTGCACACATAGGGCAAGGCTCAAGTGTAACATACAAATCACACTGCCATAGCCGCCAGCCGCCAAGCTTTTTGCAGGCATTATCAATAGCTTCAAGCTCTGCGTGATAAAGGGCATTTTTGCCAAGCTCACGCCTGTTTCTCCCCTCACCCACGATTTCATCATCCTTAACAACCACTGCACCCACAGGCACTTCACCTTCAAGTGCAGAAAGCCGTGCAAGCTCGATGGCTCTTTTCATAAATTCATTATTCATACTGCTAAACAATTGTTTTTGATGTTAAATAAATCAACAATGCAAAAGGAATAACCATCCATGGAAATAAGAATGACACCAGCTTCTGTCCATTTGAAAGCGAACTGTTAACAGGTACTTTACTTTTTTTAAAAGCACCCTTAACAAGTAAAGCAAGTCCGCATACTGCACCTGCTGCAAGCCAAAATAAATAAAGAATAACAACAGCCGTGTTAGCGCTTTTCTCGCCTGCTGCATAAGTTATAACCGATTTTGTAACTGAAATGCCATTACTGAATGCGTGAATACATACTGCAGGCACAATACTGTTTGTTTTAACAGTTATATAACCAAGAACAAGACCGATAATAAACGCAAAAATAAACTGAATAACATTGCCGTGAAGCAATCCGAAAACAATGCTTACGGCAAACACTGCAAAGCCGCTGCCATACTTTCTCATAAGCTGCAGTGAACAGCAGCGCATAGCAAATTCCTCACATATAGCAGGAATAATTGCGGTGGATACAGTAACCATTACACAGCTAAACACTGAATCAGGCTCTAATAATTCACCCTGAGTGAACGTAACACCGAACAGTGATTCCATTATTGTTATCAGATACGAAACACCAACATTTGCACATATGCAGCAAAGCATTCCAAAGGCAATCCACATAAAGCATTTGCCAAACTTAATCGGCTCATTAGGGATTATCGAATAATTATAACGCTTTCTGTTGACCAGTGCCATTATTGCAAACGGCACAAACACTGCCAAAAATGACACTCCGATTATAGTCACCGCAGTCTGGAAAATAACATCACTCTCGAATTTTGAATAATAACCTGCGGCATAAATCAAAGTAATAACGAAGCTTTGCACAACAAGGTATGCAATAACTGCCGCTCCCATTGAAAGGCTTATAATTCTGATTTCCCTTTTTTCTTTTTTCTGCTGCTGTTTTTTTAAAAAAGCTCTTTGATTTTCCTCATTAATTCCACTGTCACCAAAGGGATTATAATAGTATTGTGACATTATTTATCAGTCCTTTTCGCTTTCTGTTATAAACAGTTCCTCAAAATAAGGCAATGTTTTTGCCCAATCGCAATACTCATGCCATTCTGACAGCTTATGATTGCGTCTTGCATAATAAATATTAACCAGATTTTCGTAATTAAGAGTGCAGGTACGCATCTGATTATAGGAGCTTGGAAGAAGCTGAATTATAGTATACCAAAGCTCCTTATCCTTTGTTTCAACAAATCTCAGTCTTAAATCCTCAAGGGTTTCTATAAGCTTTTCCATAGCCCTTATACCCTCGTCATTCATATGGTCAACGGAAAAATCACTGAGTTCAAATGGCTTTGATGTAATTTTATGCATTGTAGAGGTTGAATTTGCAACTGTACCTACCTTATAAGTATCGTATTCCTTCCACCAATAAAGAGGAGCAGTAATATCAACGCTTACAAAAATCATTCTGATAAACTTTCTGTGGTCAGTTCCTGCCGAACAAAGACGCTTTGCAAGCGACAAATCGTTTTCACCAAAAACAAAGTTGCCGTTTTCGTCAAATTCAGAGTCATACCTTGCCCAGGAATTAAGCGGATTTCTTGCACCACGCATAGCATTATCAAAATTCATCACGCTTGTGCGTTCAATTTTAATCATAATCAGTCTAAATCCTTTGCAATCTTTTTGATATAGTCCTTAAGCTCAGCCTGGGTTTCAGGATGCTTTAAACCAACCTCAATATTTGCCTGAAGGATACCGAACTTGTTACCCATATCATAACGTGTACCCTCATAGTCAACAGCTACAACACCCTTTGTCTGTGCAAGAGTTTTCATTGCATCTGTAAGCTGCAGCTCATTGCCTGCGCCAAGAGGAGTTTCTTCTAAAATATCAAAAATTTCAGGAGGCATAACAACTCTGCCGAGAATAGAGAAATTAGATAAAATCTCTTCCTCGCTTGGCTTTTCAATCATATCTGTACAGTTATAGCAGTTATCCTCAATTGGATCAACAGCAAGTGAGCAATACTTTGTGATAGCCTTGCCCGGTACCTCCTTAACACCAACAGCACCCTTGCCATACTTCTCATAAGCATCACAGAGCTGCTTTGTAACAGGTGTTTCGGAAAGAATAACATCATCACCGTAAAGAACTGCAAATGGCTCATTGCCTACAAAGCTCTTTGCACAGAGAACAGCATGACCAAGTCCCTTGGTTTCCTTCTGACGGATAAAATAGATGTTGCCGAAGTTTGAGCACTGCATAACATCATCATAAATCTTCTTTTTGCTCTCATTACCCTCAAGCTTTGATTCGAGCTCAAAAGCGTGGTCAAAGTGATCCTCGATTGCACCCTTACCCCTGTTTGTGATAATAAGTACATCCTCAATACCTGATGCAAAAGCCTCTTCAACAATATACTGAATAGCAGGCTTATCTACGATATTAAGCATCTCCTTTGGTACTGCCTTTGAAGCAGGGAGAACTCTTGTGCCCATACCTGCTGCGGGGATAATCGCCTTTTTTACTTTCATAATTAACTCCTCCTGAATTTAATTTATATTTTTGAAATTATAGACATTATTATTTCAAGCACGCAATAAGCAGCAATTGGGCTGAATATGCTTGTTCCTCCCAGCTTGCTTAAATACAGCTTTCTCATATCCTCCTGATTCAAATCTGCCTGCGGTGCAAACATATTGTCCTGAACAATAATACTGCTGCCGTCATTAAGATTTTCATCAACCTTTTTGATTACCTTTAAAACCTTTGACCTGTAAAAGCTGTCTGCAAACATCGCAACTACTATACCTATAACAATTGTAACTGCACCGAGTATAAGATACATCGGCATAACCGCTTCAGTAAGCTTTAACAGCTCCTCAGGCGGATTTGATGTCAGCGCCAATATTTCTTCGGGTGTTTTTGCATGTGACAGAATAAAGTTCATAACAGCAGTGCTCTTTTCTAAATAAAAACCGCTCACAAACAGATTTGCAATCAAGCCTGCTGCCAAAGCAACAATTCCTTCTTTATACATTTTTCTGAAAAACAGATAGTATGGTCCGAAAATAAAACCGGCCCAGTTCCATGAAATCTTTTTGTTTTTTACAAACTTGGGCAAAAATCTCGATGTATTTGTTTTTACGGTTATTGCCACATCCTCAGCACTTACACCGTCAATTGATGTGTCACTGTCAGCATATTTTCCTGCATTATCGGAAAACTCCTGATTAAAAACAGGACTGAATTTTTCATAAACCGGATTCAACTGTCTTTCACCGCAATGATTGCAAAACGGAGCTGATTTGTCAATTTCAGCACCGCATGACCTGCATACCGTCTTGGTACTGCTGTTTTTCTGCGGCTGTTCATTTGCAAAACCGTCATCAGTATGCTGAGCACTGCTTTCCTTTTGCTCAGCACGGTAATCAAAACCGTCCTTATGCTTTTCTTTATTCGCACAGTGACCAAGCTGATTATAACACTCTCTGTGGTGAGGCGTTGCACAATGGGGACATATTACTATATCATCACTTTCATTGAAAAGTTTGTCACAAACGGGACACTTTTCATCATTGTGAAAAATCATTTTATTACCCTTTCGCTGTTAAATTAGAAATATTATACAATAAGTTAGCATAATAAATCAATAATTTAATTAAAATATTATTAACTGATTTTTAAATATTGCATTGTTTGGTAAATTTGTATATAATAATGTGATATTAATAAATAATTTATACGGAGAAATAATATGATTGAGTATGAGGAATTAAAACAGAGATTAATCGGTTCTGAAAAAACAATCACAAATCTTAAGGAAGCATTGGCAATTGACAGTCTTATCAAAGAAATTGATGAGCTTGAGCAGCTGAGTGCAGCACCTGACTTTTGGGATGATATGGAAAAAAGCCAGAAAACAATGCAGAAAATCGGCTCGCTCAAAGCAAAGGTTGCATCATATGAAAATGTAAAAAATGATTATGAGGATGCTCTGGTTATGATTGAGCTTGCTGACGAAGAAGAGGATGCTGACCTTCTTGATGACTGCACAGCCTCTGTTAATGATATTGAAAACAGGCTTGAAAATCTCACACTGTCAACACTTTTAAGCGGTGAATTTGATAACAAAAATGCCCTTCTGACTTTCCACGCAGGTGCCGGCGGAACTGAGGCACAGGACTGGGCTGAAATGCTTTTCAGAATGTACAACCGCTGGGGAGAACGCCATGGCTACAAGGTTTCAACACTTGATTATCTTGACG
>JAIDEF010000043.1 GCA_029054965.1 Eubacterium sp. | reverse complement strand
CATATATGGATTATATCTGTATAAAAATAAATCAGTCGATTTTCTTTAAGGAATTATTAAAATATGCTATGTAATGCTTGCTGTGCTTGTGTTTGTTATGCTGTTTATTACAACGGGAACAATTACTTTGGCAGGAGAGTCTTTTAAGCTGATTGAAGATTTCCAGATAAAGCTTTTAATTTTTCCTTTTTATGCTGTTGTGCCTGCAGGTTATGTGGCACTCGTATGTATTGACAGGCTGCTTACAAATATAAAAAAGGATTTAGTATTTGAGGCTGAAACATTAAAACACCTTAATCGAATCAGCTATGCTTGTGTCTATGCTGCTGTTGTTGGTGTAGTTTCAGTTGTAATCAGTCTGATATCCGGTGTATATGATTTTCTTATAGTGTTTACTTTGCTTTCACTTGGTGAGCTTTTTATGGCAATTGTTCTGCAGGTGATCAAGCAGGTTTTCAAAAAAGCAATTGATATTAAAGAAGAAAATGAATTGACAATATAGGAGGACATATGGCAATTATAGTTAATCTTGATGTTATGCTTGCTAAACGAAAAATGTCCTCGCTGGAGCTGGCTAATAAAATCGGAATTACGCAGGCTAATTTATCAATACTTAAAACCGGTAAGGCAAAGGCAATACGCTTTTCAACTCTCGAGGCGATATGTCGGGAGCTTGACTGTCAGCCCGGTGATATTCTTGAATTCATTGAGGAGTAGATGTTATGGATAACAATGATAAATTCTATTATTATAATCCTTCTCAGGATGCAGCACGAATTCAGTCTTCTGCACCGCAGATAACTGAAGCACGCAAAACACCTTTCAATTTTTCAAAGAAAGATAAAATCTTTACAGCTTTGTTTTTTGCCCTCAGTGTGTTAATGGTTGATTTTGTAATGTTTCACGGCTTTAATCTCGGTTTTACGATTTCTTTTATGCTGATGTTTATCATTGCAACAGTCTACTTGTTTAAAAAAGAAAATAAGGTTTCTCCGTTTTGTGTTATAAGCGGTATATTATCACTGACAGGCTCAGTTACCTTTACTCTTTATCATGATTATTTTGTAAATGCTGTTATGTTGTTTCTCATAATGGGGCTGTTTACAATTTATGTATGCGGACTCAGTAATACATTTACCCATAATGAGGGCAGCGTAAAAATATTAATTAATATGCTTCAGGGTATATTTTTCAGCCCTGAGCATTATGTCAACATCCGCAGGTCTGCTGCGTCCTCCTATTCAAAAGGCAAGAATATAAAAAGTATTGTTTTAGGTATTCTTATTTCAATTCCTGTGCTGATTGTGGTTGTTCCGCTTCTTGCCAGCGGCGATGCTGCCTTCAGCGGTCTGCTGTCAAAAACCTTTGAAAACATCGGCATATATGTTGCTGAGCTTTTTGTGGCGGCAGCATTGGCAGTTTATATG
>JAIDEF010000421.1 GCA_029054965.1 Eubacterium sp. | reverse complement strand
AATCTGGTTTAATCTTACACTGTCACTAAACACATCTTCTGCAATAATGTTTTCAATATGTACATTGAAATTCTGGCTTTTTTCCTTAATATGACTTTGCTCGATGCCAACAACACCTTCAATTACTTCACGAAGAGAAATTCTCTCTGATGTTAATGTCATTTTTCCGCTTTCGATTTTTGACATATCGAGCACATCATTAATCAGACCTAAAAGGTGCTTTCCGGAAAGGCTGATTTTTTTCAGACAGTTCTGTACCTGCTCTTTATTATCAATATGTGACATAGCAATAGCCGTCATACCAACAATTGCGTTCATCGGCGTTCGTATATCGTGGCTCATATTAGATAGGAATAAGCTTTTTGCCTTTGTTGCATCCAACGCTTCTTTACGTGCTATCTCCAAAGCTTTAAGCTGACGGAAAATCATTTTGAAATATATAAAGAAAATAAGCAGTATCACAGCAATAATAATTGCACTGACGCAAATTATATCAGTCGTTCTGCTGTTGTTAAGATTTTCCAGAGTTTCGTTCAGGATACCGAAAGGGAGGAGTGTTACAAGATGCCATTCGGAATAAGGAAGCGGTGTGCAGTATACCTGCATATTATTTTCACCTAAATTGAGTATTCCTGTATAAGCTTCACTTTGATTCATAGCAGTTGTAATTTCCTGAATAAAGCTGTCAATTTTATTTGAATTAGCCTGCGGATATGTATTATATAAGCTGTTAAAATAATTTGTATATTTTGAATTATCATCATCTATGATGAAACTGCCGTCTTTGCGAATGATATGGGAGTATACCAGTGCTTGCTCGTTATATGTGCTTAGCATTGTGCTTATATATTCAATAGGAACAGCTGCTATGAGCGCCACACTTTTATCACCGCTTTTCATTGGGTAAGTTGCACTGACTCCGAAGGCTACGATTTCTCCGTTATTGGCATCAGTTCCTACTGCAACTTTTTTTTCATTGTTTCTCAATGAATTGTAAAAGGGCTCAGGGTCTGTAAGGCGAATCTGTGCCCCCTCAAGCATTTCTATATCTCCGTCTTTAGAACAAAGAGCCAGATAATTAAAGTTCCTTACTTTAACTCTGTAAATCAGCTCTTCATATAGCTTTTCAGTATTATTTGCATCTGAAGGAACAACCTCAACTACCGCTTCTGCCTGTTCCAGTTTTAAATCAATCAGAGTTCTGAAGTGAGCTGTAATATGATCATTTATTCCGGACATATATATATTGCCCAATGTGTTAATGGACTCTTCGGTCACCTTGTTCATATGATGTCCTAAAGTTATGAATGTTCCTATGCTTATCAGTAAAAGCACAGAAAAGCTTATAATAAGAAAACGTGTTGTTTGTTTCTTTGAATGTGCATTTTTATTTGCATTATGCTTTATGTTCATAACTCCTCCTGATTTTAATGTGTTATGATGTGAATTGTATGATGAAATCCCACGCTTGAATTTTTATATGGTATTAATTCTAATCAAGTTGGTTTATTGCATCAATTGTTATGCTGTAGCATTGGGATACCTGAGGAAACAGCTTGTTGGCAGTAGCGTTGTCTTTTTCACGCAGAGCCTCGGTGATTTCGCTTGATAGTTTTCCCAACTTTTCAATGCCGAGATTCGCACATACTCCCTTGAGAGTGTGTGCAGCTCTGAAGGCACTGTCGTAGTCCTTGCATTCCATTGCAGATTCAAGCTCGCTGAAACTTGTATCCTTTAAAAATATTAATAAAAATTTTTTTACACGCTCTTCTGTAATCAGGCGGAGTATAACATCGTTATAGTTCCCGCCAAAAGTGTTAAAACATTCCTTTAAATTCATATCGTTTCTTCCTCAATTTCTATTGGGGTCTACTCATTGCCTATGTTAGCAAGACTCATTTTTATTATAAAATGTATATCTGCCCTTACCATTTTCCTTTGAGGAATAAAGGGCACAATCGGCATCATTGAATAAATCATCATAATTATATCCGGTTTGCTCTGTTGTGGCAATGCCTGCACTTACCATAACAATGTAATTTCCGAATTTAATACTGTTTAGCTTTCCGTGTATTCTGCTTACAATATTTTTCAATGTTTCAATGTCACGGTATTCTATAAACATCAAAAATTCGTCACCGCCGATACGTGCAGAAATATCCTCGGCTCTTGAAGTTTTTGTCAAAGTATCAGCAACACTTTTTAAAACGCTGTCACCAAACATATGACCATGATTATCATTTGCATCTTTAAAATTATCTAAATCAAATATTAGAAGGGCATAATTATTTTCGGTTTTATCCAGCATTATATGGATTAATTCTTTTGCATGATTATGATTATAAAGATTTGTAAGAGTATCCATAGAAGCTTTTATTTTGAGGTGCTGCATTTTTTGATGCTCATCTTCAATATCAACAATTTTTCCGATTATACTCAATAGTTTCGGATTGTCATCATAACTCCAGTTTGCCCTGCAATATGCTCTGTGAAGTCTTGGTTTACCGTCTATATTAATTCTTAATTTGAATTGTGAAACGGGGGAATCGGAATTTGTTTTTTTAATTTTTGATTTAAACAAACTGATAGCAGATTTATCGATAAATCTGCTTAATTTTTCATTTTTTAGTGGATTTACTATTACAACCGGGAGGTCAAATTTCTCTGCACACCATTCGGATATTGTAAGAATAGATGGAGATACAGTATATTCAAACTGTATCTCGTTGGATATTGAAGCGAAAAATTCGTACTTGATACGTTCCTGTTCAAGATAATTGATTGAATTGCTTGAAACAGAAAAATTATTTTTAATAAGCAGTTCGTTTGTTATTTTATTTATATTATTCAAATTCCTTTTTGAAGATGAGTTAACCTTGAGTTCTTTTTCAAGATAACCGCTTACATCCTCAAGACAATCTATAAGAATAGGATTAAAGCACCCACATTCTCCATCTTTTATCATTTGAAGCGCTTTTTTTGGCGGTATTGCTTTTTTATAGCAGCGTTCACTTGTAAGAGCGTCATAAACATCGGATATTGCCACAACTTGTGCACAGATGGGTATATCATCACCGCTTATACCCGTCGGATAACCCTTGCCGTCGTATCGCTCATGGTGATAAAGGCATATATCGTGTGCAACGGATACCAATGGCTCATTATGGTACTCAGTCATTGAATTCAGCATATTTGCACCTGTTTGAGAGTGTGTTTTGATTATTTCAAATTCATCAGGTGTTAATTTACCCGGTTTGTTCAATATTTCATCAGGAATTGAAATTTTGCCTATGTCATGCAGGGAAGAAGCTGTTACAATCGTAGCAATATCATTGTGGTTTAAATTATATTTGTCGGTCTTTTTTATAAGCCTTTTGAGCAAAGCCTCTGTAATTGTGTTAACATGCAGGATGTGGAGTCCGCTTTCCCCGTTTCTGAACTCGACAATATGACTTAGAATGTTAATCATAAGATTATTATTCTTTTCTTTTTCGTAAACCTGCTGACTTACAAGATCGATTAGATTTTTCTGCTTGGTGTAAAGCATAATTGTGTTTGCAATACGTTTTCTGACTACATAAGCATTGAACGGTCGGCTGATAAAGTCTGTTGTACCAAGTTCATATGCTCGCTCAATATATGTAGGTGAATTTTCGGCAGAAATCATAATAACAGGTATTCTATTAATCCATTCACTGCTGTTCATAACAGCAAGAACCTCAAGACCATCCATATTTGGCATAACAAGGTCAAGAAGAATTAAGGAAAGCTCGCTGTTGTATTTTTTTATCATCTGTATTGCTTCGATGCCATCTGCTGCTTCCAAAATTTCAAAATTATCCTCAAGTATATCAGATAAAATAGTACGATTCATCACCGAATCATCTACAATAAGAATTTTATATTTGGTGTTTTTCTGCATAATCTTAAATCTCCGATAATTTTTTATATCATAAAGCGGCTGAATATAATACTTTTATTGTGCATTATATAATAAAGCAG
>JAIDEF010000420.1 GCA_029054965.1 Eubacterium sp. | reverse complement strand
TACACAGAAACCTGCACACAGATTTTAGCATTTATGAAGAAAAGAAAGAAGAATCAAGGAGCTATTACATACCGTTTTCAACGGTGAAGGAGCTTGGCGAGACAGACTATAAAAACGAGAGATATAAGTCAGACAGAGTAAGAATGCTGAGCGGAGAATGGGACTTTGCATACTATGAAAAATTAAGCTATGTTCCGGAGGTGCTTGATACGGATATTGTTGGCTTTGATAAGGTAACTGTTCCGTGTACCTGGCAAAGAACGGGCTATGACCAGATAGCATATATCAATACACGCTATCCGTTCCCTAAAAAGCCGCCTCATATCCCTGCTGATGTGGCAACAGGTATATACAGAAAATTTGTTGACATCAAAAATGCAGACAAACGCCGTACAATCTCATTTTTAGGCGTCGCAGGTGCAATTGCTGTTTACGTAAATGGCGAGTATGCGGGCTACAGCGAGGGCTCACATAATACCGCTGAATTTAATATTACTGCTTTTTTAAATAACGGTAAAAATGAAATCGTTGTCGTTAACTACAAGTGGAGCAACGGCTCATATCTTGAATGTCAGGATATGTTCCGTGAAAACGGTATCTTCCGTGATGTATTCATCACGGAATTTGAAAGCAGCTATATAAATGATTTTACTCTTCGCTCTTCAAAGAACAGTGACGGCACATATAATCTTGATTTTTCAGTAGAAGGCTGCTTTGAGAAAAATACAAAAATTGAAATAAAATCAGCAGAAAAAGAGCCTGTAATCCACGCTGAGCTTTTACCCGAAAAAGGCGTAAGCCTTTTAAACCTCAAAGTTGATGAATGGACTGCTGAAACTCCTGCTCTCTACGAATTAACAATCGTTCTGTATAAGGATAATAAAGAGGTTGAAGCAATCAGAACCTATTACGGATTTAAGGATATTAAAATAGACGGCGAGGTATTCCTGTTCAACGGCAAGGCTATCAAGTTCAAGGGTGTTAATCACCATGACACCCATATGACAAAGGGCTATGCTATGAGCCTTGATGATATGGAACTGGATATTAAGCTGATGAAGGAATATAACTGCAATGCAGTTCGTACCTCTCACTATCCTCCTGATCCTGCATTCTTAACAATGTGCGATATGTACGGCCTTTATGTGGTCGATGAGGCTGATATCGAAACCCACGGCTTCTATGCAATTCCGCACAGCACATATAACCCTAACAGATTAAGCAACGACACAAGCTGGACTATGCACTATCTTGACAGGGTTAAAAGAATGTACGGCAGAGACAAAAACCACCCAAGTATCACAATGTGGAGCCTCGGCAATGAATCAGGCGGCTACAAGTGTCAGGATGTATGCTATGAATATCTAAAGAACGCCAACCCTGAAATTCCTGTTCACTATGAGGGTGTAAACAGAAGTAAACGCTGGGCTTATGATGTTGTGTCAAGAATGTACGGTACACCCGATTTAATGAGAAAAATACTCAAGGGTACAGCAGGGAATAAGTATAAAGGCAAACCCTTCTTCCAGTGCGAATATGCTCACGCAATGGGTAACGGTCCTGGCGGACTTGAGGAGTATATGCAGCTCTTCTATTCCTCTGATCAGTTTATGGGCGGCTGCATCTGGGAATGGGCTGACCACAGCGTTTACGATGAAAATGCCAACTACAAGTGGACCTACGGCGGTGACCATAACGAGCCTGTCCACGATGGCAATTTCTGCGTTGACGGTCTTTTCTACCCTGACAGAAAACCATCAAGCGGTGCTCTTGAAATGAAGATTTGCTACAGACCGATAAGAGCAAAACAAATCAGCGGTAATATCTTTGAACTCTGGAATACAAGAAGCTTTACAGACAGTGCTGATATAAAAATAGGTTTCACTGTTTTGGTTGACGGCGAAAGCAAAGAGGTTGGCACAATCTCAAGCGTTATCCCTGCCCAGGGCAAGAAAAAGGTACAGATTAATTCAACTCATTTCAA
>JAIDEF010000042.1 GCA_029054965.1 Eubacterium sp. | reverse complement strand
ACTGATTTGGTTTTCTCAGGTGCAACACTTGTGGCTGAAAATGGTGCTGTTATTGTATCAGGTGAGCGTTTTATTCGTGATACTGTTTTGACAATTGCCGATATTGATGTTGAAAAGCTTAATGCACAAAGGCAAAGCAATATGTCTTTTGAAAATTTAAGCAATGAAATAGGTTTTTCAAAAATAACTATTGATAATGAAAGAAATGATTTAAAATATCGATTTGTTGATCCGCATCCTTTTGTTCCTGCTGATGATGAAAAACGTCGTGAAAGATGCAGGGAAATATTTGCTATTCAGGCATCCGGTCTGGCAAAACGTGTTGAGCATGTCGGCTCAAGCGGTGTTGTTGTTGGCATTTCGGGCGGACTTGATTCAACCCTTGCACTGCTCGTTGCTGTTGAATCTATGAAAATGCTTGGCAGACCGAACAGCGATATTCTCGGTATTACAATGCCCGGCTTCGGCACAACCGACAGAACTTATCAGAATGCTATTGACTTAATGAAAGCACTGGGTGTAACTATTAAAGAAATCAGTATTAAGGATGCCTGTATTCAGCATATGAAGGATATTGAGCACGATGAGACTGTTAAGGATATTACCTACGAAAATACTCAGGCCCGTGAGCGTACTCAAATTCTTTTTGATATGGCAAACAAGCACGCAAAGCTCCTTGTTGGTACAGGTGATTTAAGTGAACTCGCAATGGGCTGGTGTACCTACAATGGTGATCATATGAGTATGTATGGTGTCAATGCGTCAGTGCCTAAAACATTGGTAAGGTATCTGGTTGAATATGTGGCTGATGTCAGTGAAAGCAAAACAGCCGATATTCTGTTTGACGTGCTTGACACACCTGTTTCGCCTGAGCTTCTGCCGCCTGACGAAAACGGCAAAATTGCTCAGAAAACCGAGGATAATATCGGTCCGTATGAGCTTCACGATTTCTTCCTTTATAACTTTGTTCGCTTCGGCTTTACAAAGGATAAAATAAAGGCTTTGGCTGTCAGGGCATTTGATGGTGCTTATGACAGCGAAACTATTGACAAATGGCTGACAGTGTTCTTTAAACGCTTTTTCATCAGCCAGTTTAAACGTTCCTGCATTCCTGATTCACCAAAGGTTGGCTCTGTGTCATTGAGTCCGAGAGGGGATTGGAGAATGCCGAGTGATGCATCCTTTAGTGCATTTATTTAGGGGGTAAAAATAATGAAGAAAATAATAGCAGTATTAATGGTTTTATCAATTGTTTTAGCCTTTGCAGGCTGCAAATCAAAGGAGTATAAGGACACTGTTGTTACTATTCCTGTTACCGACGAAAACGGTGAAACTGTAACTGATAAGGATGGTAATGTTGTGACAGAGATCAGCACAGAGGCTCAGAGCAGTTCAGAAAGCAGCAAGACCGGCAGCACACAGCAGTCAGCTTCCAAGAATGATAAAAACAATACTACCAAAGCAAATTCAGGCGGAGGTCAAAACAATACTACCCAAAAGAATGATAACAGCGGTGGTAATAATGGCACAACAAAGCCGACAGCCAATTCAACCACTAAGCCTACCGAGGCACCTACCAAGTCAAAGAAAAGGGATATTCATTTAGTTGTCAATGTTCCTACATACACACCACTCGACACAGAAATGGTAATTCAATACAGAGTAGAGGGTGAAAAGAAGTTTAAGGAGCTTACCAAGGAGGATGTTAAGCTTGGCACAGCATTTACTAAAGAATATGACATTAAGAATGTCAAGGGTGCTGTTGAATTCATTATCACAATTGATGGTGTAGGCATTACAAACAATAAGTTTACTGTTGAGGCAAGTGACAGGGATCAGACTCATGAAATCACGCTTGTAACAGGAATTGAGGTAATGGACGGCGGAATGGATTAAGTTGTTTTAAATACGGGGCAGAAAACTGCCCCGTATTTTTTTGTCAATATGTCAACTTTTTTATTTTTTCAGGGACTAATATATAGAAAGTACAATAAAAGGTGATTTTTTTGAAAAGATTTATTAGTTTACTGATAGCAATTATTTTGTTCCTGACAATGGTTTTCCCAAATCTTAATAATCTTCTTGCAGAGAGTCAGAGCGTAGAAAATGACAATGAATCCGCTGTGACTGAGTTGATGTAGTTTAATTTTAAAACTATATCAACTTTTTTTATTTTATCATTGAATTTGAAAATGTATAGTGTTAT
>JAIDEF010000419.1 GCA_029054965.1 Eubacterium sp. | reverse complement strand
GTGTAAGATTAAACCAGATTTTATTAAATTTATTATCTAATGCGGTTAAATATACTCAAGAGGGCGGTACTGTACAATTAACCCTTTTCCAAGAGGATGCTCCTCTTTCAAAGGGTGATGCATTTATCAGAACACATATTGTAGTCGAGGATAACGGCATCGGTATGAGTGAAGAATTTGTGCAGCATGTTTTTGATTCTTATTCACGAGCTGACAGCAAACGTGTGCATAAAACTGAAGGCGCAGGACTTGGCATGGCAATCACAAAACATATTGTGGATGCAATGAATGGCACTATTACAGTTGAAAGTGAATTAAACAAGGGTTCAAAATTCCATGTTATTTTGGATTTTGAAAAAGCTCCATCTACTGAGGTCGATATGGTTTTACCTCAGTTAAAAATGCTTGTAGTAGATGATGACGAATTTTTGTGCCGCACAGTAGCAGATACACTTGAAACCATAGGAGTAGAGGCCGACTGGGCACTGAACGGAGATAAGGCCCTCGAAATGATAACAGAACATCATCAGACAAAGAATGAATATCAAATTATTCTTTTGGATTGGAAACTTGCAGATTCAAACGGACTTTCAGTCGCAAAACAAATCAGACAGATTGTCGGTAATGAAATGTCGATCATTCTCATTTCAGCATATGACTTGAGTGAATTTGAAACAGAAGCAAAATCGGCAGGAATTAATGGATTTATTTCAAAGCCACTCTTCAAATCAACATTATTCTATGGAATTAAGAAATATATCAACATTGAAAATGCAAAAGACGAAAAAACTGAAGACACTGCTTTGATAGGACGTCGTATACTTGCTGCCGAAGATAACAACCTAAATTGGGAAATTCTGAATGAATTGCTGTCTGATGCAGGCTTGCAATTGGAATGGGCAGAAAACGGGCAGATATGTCTTGAAAAATTCCTGAATTCCGAAGAAGGTTATTATGATGCAATTCTGATGGATGTCAGAATGCCTGTTATGGGCGGATACGAAGCCACAAGAAGCATACGTGCTTTAAGCCGTCAGGATGCACAGACAATTCCAATAATTGCAATGACCGCTGACGCTTTTTCCGAAGATGTTAAACGCAGTCTTGATAGCGGAATGAATGCTCATACTGCAAAGCCGATTAATCTGGATGAACTTCTTTCACTGCTCAAAAAGTTCATTTTATAAATTTGTTACTGAATATCCAATAACAAATTCAAATGACTAAGCAAACTAAATAAAAAATTATAGGGTAGCTGCAAATCTTACAGCTACCCTATAAATATAAAAATCGTATAATTTCGACAAATTAATTGACACAACGAAAATGATATATTATAATACTCCAGATTATAATGATTTATAATAAAAGGAGGAGAAATGAATCAGTACACAAAAAGTAAGACGCTGAATTTTTATATTGCTTTAGTCGATGCTGCTATAGTTCTGTTTTCGCACCTTTTGGTTAATTATATTATTTCATTTACGCCCTATGCACAGGCGGGATGGATAACTGCAATTCTTCACACGGCTGCAACGATTTTTCTGTATCACATGTATGATTTTTATACATATGTTGAGGATACAAAAGCTAATAATATAACTTCTATTATGATTACATCCACAATTCTTATTATTGCCAAGGTATTTGTATGCCTGTTTACAGGAATGAAATATTTTTACCCCATATACACTATAATGATGTTTGTTTTTGCATCATTATTCTCGATTATATGGAGGGTTGTTATTTCCGCTATACTTAACAAAAACAGACGCTCTGTTTTAATTGTTGACTCTATTGATGTTCCCAGCAGGCTGGCAAGAAAGCTCAAATATTCAGATGATCATAACGAACGTACAAGGTATTGCCTGGTAGACGAAAGCAATAAGCGAGAGATAAATTATCTCCTGGAAAACCTTATTGCCAAATATGATGTTATATTCATTTCTCCTCACATATCACCCGAACTTACTATGGATATTTCATATAAGGCAATGTTTTTGAAAAAAAGAATGCAAAAGGAAGCAATTACGACTAATGCTGCATTCTATTTCGGAAAGCTGAGAAATCCTACCGACACACCAATTATTGAGCTGCCGCTTTTGGGACTTAACAAAAGGCAGAAGATTGTGAAAAGGATTTTTGATTTGGTTGTATCACTGGTGCTTTTGTTGATTATCTCGCCGATAATGTTGATTATAGCAATCCTTATAAAGCTCGACTCTCCCGGCCCTGTGTTCTACCAACAGGAGAGATATACAATAAACAAAAAGATATTCAACATTTATAAATTTCGTACGATGGTTGTTGACGCTGAAAAAAACGGTGCACAGCTTCAAACGAAAAATGACACCAGAATTACCCGTGTTGGCAGCATTCTTAGAAAAACACATCTTGACGAATTGCCACAGCTGATTAATGTTATAAAGGGAGATATGTCGCTTGTCGGTCCCAGACCTGAACGCCCGATTTTTGCCGATGAATTTTGCGAAAAGGTTGTTGACTACGAGCTTCGCTATCTTGAAAAAGCAGGAATAACAGGCTATTCCCATGTGTATGGTTATTACAGCACCAGAGCATCCGACAGAATTATTATGGATCTCATCTATATGGCGAATTACTCCTTTTACTTTGATATCAAGCTTATGCTTATGACAGTGAGACAGGTATTTGTTCACGACGGTGCAGCAGGCATTGATATTGAAATGGAGGATAGCCTCAATATCCGGGAAAAAGAATTAGAAAGATACAAAATATCATTTAAGGAAATTGAAGAAGCAGAAAATGAAAAAGGTATCAGTTATCATTCCGTCTTATAATAGTGCAAACACTATTGAAAAATGTATCAATTCCGTTTTAGATACGAATAAATGTGAGCTTGAAATTATTGTTGTCAATGACGGCTCAAGCGATAATACCGAACAAATACTTGAAACCTATGGAAACAGAATAAAACATATTACGGTTGAAAACAAAGGCGTTTCATATGCCCGTAATATTGGTTTGCACGAAGCTACGGCACCCTTTGTTATGTTTATGGATGCTGATGATTATATGGACGGCGCAGCCATTGACACACTTCTTTTTGAGCAGGAGAAAACAGGTGCTGATATTGTAAGGTGCACCCATAAATACACTTATGAAAACGGTGAGGAAAAGCCGTGTGTGTATGATTTTAAGAAAAAGGGCTTCTTTCAAAAGGATGAATTTAATAAATACATATATCCATATTTTATTAATGGTATTTTGATGAATACGGTGTGTATGACCTTGTTTAAACGAGATTTGCTTGATGGCTTGCAGTTTCGGCTTGATATGCATACAGCTGAGGATGCCGTGTTTGAGGTTGAGGTATACACAAGAGCAAAAAGTGTTTATGTAACACCCTATGCTTTTTATAATTATTATCAGGGAACGGGCAGCCTAACAGGCTCAGGGATTAGGATTGCCGAAAAATACAGATGCAATTTAATTTTTTCTCATCAAATGGCAAAGCATCTCAGGCAGTGGAATATGGACACATTGCTGTGGCATATCCGTGTGTGGCTCAGACCGCTGATATTAACTTTCAATAAGCTTAAAAGATTAGTATATAACACACATTAACAGAGAGGAATGTAAATGCAAAAGTTATCAGTAAAAAAGCTTGCAGCAGATCTGAAAGCTTTTTTATCAAAAATCAGTATTGACTGCTGGGCTGCTTGCGTGTACTTTCTGTGTATGCCGTTTACAGTTGTGCAGACACCGGTTGGATCATTGCTCAAGGTAATAACAATGCCTGTTGTGGCAGTGCTCGGCATCAAAATTTTTCTGGGCAAAACAAAAACGATGCAGGCAAATTCGGTCCATTTCATATATGGTGCATATATCATTCTTTGCTTTGCGCAGCTTTTGCTTTTCAGAGGAGAAGAGGCAAAGGTTACAACAAGCGATATGGTGCAGGCATTTTTAGTGCTTTTGCTGATTTCTATGCGCGTGTATAATGAAGAAGAGCAGAAAATGATTGAAAACATCTGGATTATTGTCGGCATTATCTGCACGATAGTCTGTATTACCAGTACAACAACGATTAACCAATATGAAAACAGAATTCAGATTTATATATTAGGCTATGAAGAGGACGTTAACCAGTACCCGATGTACTTTACAATGCCTCTGGTTGTAGCAATAAAGCGAATAATAGAAAAGAGCAAGCTGCTGCCTTTGTATGCAGTTTTAATCGTATCGATTCTGTATTCCGTGCTGAAATTGGGCTCTCGAGGCGGACTGATTGGTATAGTCTGCGGAATATTTGCCTGCATATTGTTCGGTGCAAAATCTCTGAAATCAAAAATCGGAATAATGGCGGCTGTTGCGGTTGTTGCGGTTGTTGTGGTGCTGGTGTTTTTCCCTCTGCTTCCCGAGGATGTGCAGCAGCGCTTCACTGTTCAAAGTGTTGTGGAAACCGGCGGCACCGGAAGAGTCGATATATGGAAGTTCTCGCTGAACTATACCTTTGAAAAGCCTGAAAGAATTATGTTCGGTTCGGGATTGCTGTCAACATACAGTATTTTCCCGAGCACGGCAAAGGTTTCAAATGTAGTTTGCCACAATCAGTTTATTCAGGCCTTTTTTGATCAGGGTATATTCGGCTTGGCGTTATATATAGCAACATATGCTGTGTGCATTTGCAGAAATATCAGGAAAAATCCGTTTTATGCTGCTGCAATGGTTGCGATTTTCGGCTTTTCAATGTCACTGACAATGTATGTGCTAAAGCCATATATCAATGTTTTAATGATGTGCGCAATGTGCTTTGAAAGCGATAATAATGTTAATGTTTTAAGGAAGGATGATGAAGATGCTTAAAAATTTTCTGACAAAGCTGACCTTTAAGCTGAGAAGGAAGCTAAAAAAAATCAGCAAAAAAAACATCATAATAGTGCTTGTGATATCAATTGTCTGTTCAGCGCCTATTGCTGTTTACGATTATATAAAAGTTTCACACACAAATTATATAACATTAACGCTGAATTACGCCAATGCAAGAAAAGGCCTTACCCCAACAGGCGGAAGATTTAATATTGCTGAGCTTAAATCTGACGAGGTACTGCAAAGTGCATTGAACTATCTTGGCGACGACTCGCTTTCCGTTGAGGATATAAAAGACAGGATTACAATTGATGCCAAGGTTCCTATGTCGTCAATTGATATGGTTAAAAATGCAATTGCAAATGACACAAGCTATACATATTGCCCTTCTGAATTTATTATTTATTATGACCAGGGCAACAAGCTTGAGCGTGGCAATACATACGCCATGCTAAACGCACTTGCAAACGCATACAAGGATTACTTTGCCGTAAACTATTCTGAAAAGAATACAATCCTTGATTACGACATCGAGGACAGCCTTGAAAAATATGATTACGGTGAGCAGTGTCAGATTATGTCAGACAAGGTAACGGCTATGCTGAGATATCTTGACAAATACAGCTCTGAGAGCAATACCTTCAGGTCAAAGAGCACAGGCTATTCCTACAGTAATTTGGTTTCGATGCTGCTTAATATCAGGGATGTCAACCTTGAAAAACTGGAGGCTTATATTACTCAAAACGGTATTTCCGAGGATAAGCCGGCGTTTCTCAGAAAACAGAGTTACAATATTGAAAAGAGATCTCTGCTTTATAACAAGTCAAATCAGGGCTCAATTATTGCAAAAGATACTATGGATATATATAATCCTCACATTACAGGTGTGGCATTTGTGCCGTCTATTGATGTTAATAACGAGTATTATATGGGCAGAACAAAAACAGGTCTTGACATGGTGGTCAATGACTCATACAACGACGGCTTGAGGGCTGCGGATTTGGCAAAAAAGATTGACTCATTTCAATATCTTGTTGACAAATATTCAAGCGCCCCTGCAGCACCGCAGGACGCTGTAAAAAATGCCGAGCTTATGATCAGCGAAATCAGCAGCTATATCGGCAAGGTATCCGATTTGGCTATTCAGACAGACAACGACTATATCGAGTCGGTATCAAATAATTATATTACGATAATTCATCATCCTATTTCAAAAATGTCATA
>JAIDEF010000418.1 GCA_029054965.1 Eubacterium sp. | reverse complement strand
CTGCATTTTCTTTGCAATCGTGTGCTTCATTGCTGCAGCACTTGTTAACCATCTTATCCGTGATACCTTTATTACAAATATGCTTGTTGCCGTAACGACAATTATTTTATACTGTCTGACCTACTGGCTTTGCTTCATTGTGATTAAAGGTGTTGAGGGCGGCGAAGGCACTATATTAAGCTTTTATATCCCCTGCGCAATTTACACAGCAGTAATTACACCAATTGTATTTATCATTTATAAACCAATCAAGAAAAGACTAAAAAATCAAAAAGTAAAATAACAGAAAAATAAAGGAGGTCTAATATGAAAAGCAGATTTAAAAGCGGCAGAAGCATTATCGCACTTGTAATTATGCTCGCCGTTGTGTTCGGCTTTGCCTGTGACCTCTTTGCGATACAGATTCGCGATAACAAAAAATATTTAGAGCAAAACAGCGGTGCAAAAACCTATGTTGTACCAATAGAACCTGCACGTGGTGAAATTGTTGACCGCAACGGCAACACCCTTGTTACAAACAGGCAGGGAAATTCAATTGTGCTCAATGCTGTTTATTTCCCCGACGGCAATGATAACGAAAAAAGAAATTTAATTATTTATAATCTTATAAGACTGTTTGAAAAAAACGGTGAGGAATATGTTCAGAATCTTCCACTCAGATATAACCGTAACGGAGATATCGTTTTTTACGGTGAGGAAAAGGATATTGACACTATGAAAAGTGCTGATATGCTCAATCTTCAACACTATGCCACAGCACAGAACTGCTATGACGCAGTTATTGAAAAATATGAAATTGAAGGCTATGACAAGGAAATGACACTGAAAATAGCCAACATCCGCTATGAGCTCACAAAGCTCCTTTTCTCATACGAAAACCCTGTAACAATCGCCGATGATGTAAGCAGTGAAACCGTAGCACAGATTAAAGAGGACAAGAGCACATACATAGGTGCTGATGTTCAGGTTGTCGCTTACCGTGAATATGTTGATTCAACAATTGCTCCGCATATACTCGGCACTGTGAGAAAAATTAATGCCGAAGAATACAAGGAGAATAAGGACAAGGGTTATTCGATAACTGACCAGATAGGTGAATCAGGTATTGAGCAGGCTATGGAAAGCGAGCTTAAAGGCAAGCCCGGCGAGCTTACAATAACAATTGATAAAAACGGAAACACTACTGAAGAGGTAACCAAAAAGCCGATTCAGGGCAACACCATAGTTCTTACCATCGACAGGGATCTGCAGGTGCTTTCGCAAAACAAGCTGAAAGAGGTCTGTGATAAGGTTGATTCATATTCATCGGCAGGTGCAGTTGTTGTTGAAGATTGCAACAGTGGTGAAATCTATGCAGCCGCATCCTACCCCACATTTGACTTAAAAGATTACTATGACAAATACGATGAGCTTGCAAAGGATAAAAGAAATCCGTTATGGAGCAGGTTCGCTTTAGGTACATATGCCCCGGGTTCAACCTTCAAGCCTGTTACAGCCTGTGCAGCACTTGAGGAAGGCGTCATAACCGCAGACACAACGCATGTCTGTGTGGGTGAACAGGAATTTTTCGGTCAGCCATTCAAGTGCCTTCACGGAAACGCTCATGGTACAGAAAATGTTAAGTATGCTCTTAAAGATTCCTGTAATATGTTCTTCTACAATGTCGCACTTGACACAGGAATAAATAAAATTGACGAGTATGCCGACGCTTTCGGTCTGGGTCAGAAAACAGGTGTCGAAATAGCAGAGTCAAAAGGAGTTCTTTCGACACCTGAAAACAAAGAAAAAGCAGGCGGTGTATGGCGAATCGGTGACACAATGCTTACAGCCATCGGTATGAGTGACAACCTGTTCACTCCCCTGCAGCTTGCAAACTACTGTGCAACCCTTGCAAACGGCGGCACAAGATATGAAATGAGATTTGTTAAATCGGTTATTTCCGGCTCAACGGGTGTTGTTAATGATAAAAGCAGCACAGTTGCTGAAGAACTTGATTTAAGCGAATCGACACTTGACAACGTATATCAGGGTATGAGAATGGTTGCCACAAGCGGCGGACCAAGCGAAATCTATGACAAATTGAACACGCTCGTTGCCTGCAAAACAGGTACATCCGAGGTTGATGTTAACGGTGTCAGAAGGAACAATGGTTTCCTGATCACCTATGCTCCCTACAAAAATCCCGAAATTTCCGTATCATCAGTTGTTGAGCTTGCGGGCTCAGGCAGTGAAACTGCTGAAATAACAGCTGAAATTATCAAATACTGGTATCAGAACAACACTGATGCCAAGGATAATCAGAAGGTCGGAACTATTTTATACTGATGTATAAATAATTATTGAACAGTCTTATAATTTATGTTAATATATTAGCAAGATTTTTAAGATGATAATTGATATTCTTAATAGTAACGGAGGTATCATCTATGAATATAGCACTTATAGCGCACGATGCAAAAAAGGAACTTTTAGTACAGTTCTGTATTGCTTATTGCGGAATAATCTGCCGTCACGATGTCTGTGCAACAGGCACAACAGGCAAGCTTGTAAGCGAAGCAACAGGCTTGAAAATCAACTGCTTTTTAAGCGGAAGCCAGGGCGGCGGTCAGCAGATTGCAAGTCGTATCGCCTGCAATGAAATTGATTTGCTGATTTTTTTCAGGGATCCGCTTACACCAAAGCCACACGAACCAAATGACAATGATTTGCTGCGTCTTTGCGATGTTCATAACATTCCATTTGCAACAAACATTGCTACAGCCGAAGCTCTTATAAGAGGTGTTGAGCGCGGTGATTTTGAATGGAGAGAAATTGTTAACCCCAGATACAATCCATCTAAATAAAGAGATAATGGGTGAACCTATATTGTTCACCCGATTTTGATATAGCGAGGTACTTTTATGGCATTAGTAACTAAAGCAATTAAAGGAACAAAGGATGTTCTTCCAAAGGATGTATACAAAAACCAATATATTGAGGCAACCTGCCTTGGTGTTGCAGAGCAGTTCGGATATAAAGAAATCCGCACTCCTGTCTTTGAACACACCGAGCTTTTTCAGCGTGGTGTAGGCGACACAACAGACGTTGTTCAGAAGGAAATGTACACCTTTGATGACAAGGGCGGACGTTCAATCACATTAAGACCTGAGGGTACTGCCGGTGCAGTTCGTTCTTATCTTGAAAACGGACTCTGCAACGAGGCACTTCCTCAGAAGGTTTGCTACAACACCTCCTGCTACAGGTATGAAAAGCCGCAGGCAGGCAGACTCAGAGAATTTCACCAGTTCGGTATTGAATGCTTCGGCAGTGCTTCACCGCTTGCAGATGCTGAGATTATCGCTTTGGCAAAAACAATATTTGATAATTTAGAGGTCAAGGACTTAAGTCTTGAGATTAATTCAATCGGCTGCCCATCCTGCAGAGCTGAATATCACAAGGCTCTCAAAGAATATTTCAACGCAAGAAAAGACGAGCTTTGCGATACCTGCAAGGACAGACTTGAAAGAAATCCAATGCGTATTCTTGACTGCAAAAGCCCTGTTTGCTCTGAAATTGCAAATGATGCACCTGTTATGCTCGACTACCTTTGTGATGAATGTAAGAAGCACTTTGATAAAGTACAGGAATATTTGAAGGCACAGAGTATTGAATTCAACATCAATCCAAAAATTGTAAGAGGTCTTGATTACTACACAAAAACCGTATTTGAATTTGTATCAAGCTCAATCGGTGCACAGGGTACTGTTTGCGGCGGCGGACGTTACGACGGACTTGTTGAGGAGCTTGGCGGTCAGAAAACTGCATCACTCGGATTTGGTATGGGACTTGAAAGACTTATGTTATTAATGGAGGCTCAAAACTGTCCATTCCCTGAGCCGCAGGCTGCTGATTTATTTATAGTTGCACTCGGCGACAAGGCAGTGCTCAAGGCTCTTGAAATTTCTAAGGATATGAGAGCAGAGGGATTTGGCTGCTTAATGGATTTAAACCAGCGTTCAGTAAGAGCACAGATGAAATATGCAGACAAGCTTGGCGCAAAGTTCAATCTTGTTATCGGTGACAACGAGGTTGAAAGCGGATGTGCTAAGCTGAAAAATATGTCAACAGGTGAGGAAACAGAAATTCAGCTTGAAACCTTTGTTAACGGCTTTTATAATATTTCACTTGCCGAGCAGCTTGCTGATTTAGAGATTAATGGTGAGGAGTTTGATTTCGGTACACTCTTCGGAAACGGAAATGAGGAATAATCATATGGAAACAGAAACAATAAAAGGACTTAAAAGAACTAATTACTGCGGTGAACTGAGAATTGAGGATGCAGGCAAGGAGGTTACACTCTTCGGCTGGTGCCAAAGACAGCGTGATCTCGGCAACCTTATTTTCATTGATTTAAGGGACAGAACAGGTATTGTTCAGCTTTCCTTTAATGACACAACAGACCGTGAGGTTTTTGCAAAGGCACAGGCTGTAAGGAGCGAATATGTTGTTGCCCTTGTCGGCACAGTTGCTGAAAGAGAGAGCAAAAACAAAGAGCTTCCAACAGGCGATATTGAGATTATAGTTAAAGAATTTCGTATTATTTCAAAGGCAGAAACCCCGCCTTTTGAGATTGTAAACAGTGAAAAGGTGGGCGATGAAACAACACTTAAATACCGCTACCTTAACCTTAGAAATCAAAAGCTCACACAGAACATCTTAATGCGTCATAAGATTGCAAAAATTGCAAGAGATTATTTTTATGACAATGATTTCATCGAGATTGAAACGCCAATGATGATTAAATCAACACCTGAGGGAGCAAGGGACTACGTTGTACCGTCACGTGTTCACAACGGCAAATTTTATGCTCTTCCCCAGTCACCTCAGATTTACAAGCAGCTCACTATGGTAGCAGGCTTTGACAGATATATTCAGCTTGCACGCTGCTTCAGGGATGAGGATTTAAGAGCAGACAGACAGCCTGAATTCACACAGATTGACCTTGAAATGAGCTTTGTTGACACCGATGACATTATGGAAATGGCAGAGGGCTTCATCACTAAGCTTATGAAGGAAACAGTTAATGTTGACATTCCGATGCCTCTGCCACGTATGACCTTTGCAGAGGCTATGGAAAAATACGGCTCTGACAAACCGGACACACGTTTTGATATGTTAATCAATGACATAACAGACTGGGCAGACAAGACAGATTTTGTTGTGTTCAAAAATGCAATTGCAGATGGCGGTGCTGTTAAGGCAATTGTTGCTAAAAACAGCGCTTCTGCATATACAAGAAAGAAAATCGACAAGCTTACCGAGCACGCAAAGGGTATCGGTGCAAAGGGTCTTGCATACATCCGCTGGGCTGACGCTGAGCCAACCTGCTCTTTCAACAAATTCTTAAAGGACGGCGAGCTGCAGGCACTTATTGAAGAATTAGGTGCTGAACAGGGCGACTGTGTATTCATTATCAGTGATAAAACAAGCTCTGCCCTTTCAATCCTCGGTTCGTTAAGACTTGTGATTGCTAAGGAATTAGGAATCATCCCTGAGGGCAAATGGAATTACCTCTGGATTACAGAAATGCCTTTCTTTGAGCAGGACGAGGAAACAGGCGAATGGGTTGCAATGCACCACCCATTCACTATGCCAATGGAGGAATGCATTGAATATCTTGACACAGATAAGGGCAAAGTAAGAGCAAAGGCATTTGACCTTGTTTTAAACGGAACTGAGTTATCATCAGGCTCAATGAGAATTACCGATTGTCAGCTTCAGAACAAAATGTTTGAGCTTCTTGGTATGGAGCAGGATGAAATTGATGCTAAGTTCGGCTTCCTTGTTGAGGCTTACCACTACGCATCACCACCGCACGGTGGTATGGGTATCGGTCTTGACCGACTTGCAATGATTATCTGCGGTGCTGACAGTCTGCGTGATGTTACTGCATTCCCGAAGGTGCAGAATGCAAGTGAGCTTATGAGCGGTGCACCAAGCTATATTGATGATACTCAGCTTGACGAGCTTGGTATTAACATTGCCAAAGCGGAGGCAGACAATGAGTAGCAGCTTTTTTGCAATGGTCAACCGTATGAAGCTTATTGACAGATGGGCTTTAATGCGAAACACTTCAAAGGAAAACATTGCCGAACACAGCCACAGCGTGGCAGTCATTGCTCATGCACTGGCCCTTATCGGCAATAAAAAATTCGGCAAATGCTATGATACCTCCAGAGCAGCACTGCTTGCTCTCTACCACGATACAACTGAGGTAATCACAGGCGATATGCCGACACCTGTTAAATATTATAATGATGAAATAAAAAATGTGTACAAGGATATTGAGCACATTGCAGGTGAAAGACTTCTTAATATGCTTCCCGATGAGTTCAAAGAGGATTACTTACCTTTCTTTGAAGCAGAGGAAAGTGACAAAGAGCTCTGGTC
>JAIDEF010000417.1 GCA_029054965.1 Eubacterium sp. | reverse complement strand
ATGTAAGTGATGAAGTCCTTAAGGAATATACTGACCCGGACAGTGAAAATACCATAATATGGTTGATGAAATTTGTAAAAAGCTTCATTTCACCTCACTTAAATTCCACCGCCTTGATGATATGATTGACGCTGTGGGAATAGGCGCTGACAAGCTTTGCACATACTGCTGGAATGGTGAAGAATAACAATATATATGAAAACGTCGCTGAAAACAGCGACGTTTTTTGTTGTTATAAATATTATTTACTGAATGAAACTGTTTTTGTTTCCCCTGCTTTAAAGGCTATTGTTTGTGTTTCCTCACCATAGCTTACGGCGATTTCCTGAGAAATATGTGATGTTATTTTTGCATCAACCCTACCCTCGTTCATATCCCAGATAAGGCTGTCAACGGTTGCTCTTGTCCTTGCATTAATGCCTGTAATTTCGCCCTTATCAAAGCCGTCAATAAGTGCAGGCAGAAGTTCAATTTCACCTGTATTTGAATAAACCAGCGCTTCATTGATAATACCAAGATAACCAATTGCAAAGTCTGTGCAGTAACAGCTTCCCTGATCATAGTCATGGTTTGTCATAAGTGAATCGTAACGGATTTTATGATTCATAAGATTAAGAAGTGCATCTGTAAGGCTGTCGCTGTCCTTAAGTCTTGCAGCGATAAGTGAGCGATGAACAAGTGCATGTGATGCCTCGTTTTCGCTTTCACGGTTGAAAATTGCCTGATTGCAGGCTTTAGCCAAATCAGCATCCTTCTGAGTTTCAAACAATGGCCATACACAGTATAAATGGCTTAAATGCCTATGCTCGTTATTTTCTTCAAATGATGTTGTAGCCCACTCCTTCAAAGCACCTGTTTCGTCATACAGATATGGAGGAAGCTTATCCATAAGCTCCTGCCACTGAGAAGTATCAGCATCAGGTGCAACATCCTTCATTACAGAAATAAGCATTTCCAGATTATCACGGCAGGCAGAAATATCAATTGCACAGTTTGCATCACTTGGGCTCGGATAATTTGACGGGTTGTTTTCAGGTGAGTAGCTTGGAAGAATACAGTAGCTTTCACCCTCAAGCAGCTCATTTTTACTCTTTTCATAATGGATTGCACCATCTTTATCAGTGTAATACTCAGGAGTCATAAGCTGCTGCCAATAGTTAGCAGATTTGGTTAAGAGCGGAAGAAGAATATCCTCTTCAAGTCTTAAATATCCCCTGTCATTGACTGCTTTAACATCATTATCTGTCATATCAAGAATTGATTTGATTGAATCCAAATCAAATTCGTTACTGAGCGGAACATTGATATTTCCATAGGTCATCAGTGTTTCATATAGCGGCTGAAGCATCCAGGAAGTGCCTGCATTCCAATATCTGAATGGGTATGGATAGCAGGTTTCGGTAATAACAGCCTTGTCACCGTCAGTATTTACCGGAGCCTGAATTGCATTTTTAAAGCCGTGGGTTGCGTATGCATTTTCCTCCCAGTCAGGAAGCTGACGAAGAATAAAGTATGTATAGCCGATTGGGCTCGAAGCTATATTGCCTGTATTCATTGATGAGGTCTGAAGATTAACATTTGCATCCATTGTATACTTACTGCCCCAGCCTGTGTCAAATTCGCCTGTCCACATACCATAAAGACGGCTGGTTGAATAACCGCTGCAGCAAAGGTATGCATAACGCCCTGCATAATATGTACGCTGTGCGAGCGCAAGGTTAATATCCTTTTTGCCCTTCTGCTCCTTGAGCAGTGCTTCGTTTGATTTGTCACTGTCCTCAAGCTTAATAGTTACAGCATCAAACTGAGGCTGATAAACTGCCAGATGATTTTTAAGTGCTGTATCATAATCAAAGCTGCCGTCATATGAATATTTATCGGCAACAGCCTTAGCTTTATCTGCAAGTGAATCAATAAGTGCAAAGCTATCCTGACTGTCAAAAGCTTCATATTTACCCATATCATAATCTCTGTCAGAAATTGTAATAAGGTAAACAGACTCAGCATCGATTATCCTTATACCTTCATTTTTGTTTCCGACAAACTGATGCTCATCTATATTTTTCTTAAACTCAATATTTTCCTTTTTACCGTCAGTCACAACATAGGTGAGTGTTGCATAGCCGCCGTCAATCAGCTCGCTGTTATCGTAATTCGGGTAATGAGCAACAAGTGAAAGATAATCTGAATTTTCAGCCACAGGCTTTTTATACTTAAGATTTGCTTCATCACTTTTCCCAAAATTAGCCATACTTGCCAGATCATCAAATGACAGTGTCATATTCAGCTTTGCACCTTCAGATGATTTTGTAAGCTTTGTAATAACAGCTCCATCTTCCATTGATGTAAAGGAGGTTCTGTCCCATTTTCCGTCACCGTTTTCATAATGAACACCTGTCTGCGATGATTCATAATCAGTGTATCTGACATAATTCTTTTCACCCTTGCCGTCAAGATCAATTCTTAACTGACCTCCGGGATGATAACGGTAAACATCATCATAATTTGCATTATCGACAATATCCTGACCTGTGGCTATACTCTGCTTAACAGTTTCAAGCTCATCAAAGGTTTCAGGACAATAGCGGACATTGGGATTAGGCATAATAAAATGCATATTCTGAAAGATAAACGTATCACTGTACGGTGAACCGCTCTCAATAAAGCCCTGCATTCCGTTGCCTGACACCATTCCTTCTCTCCAGCGTTTTGTGCTGTTTCTTTTCTTTGACTTAAGCTCCGTATATTTTTCACTGTAGGATATTTTTGAAATATCAGTGAAAAGCTCATCAATCAGCACCTTCTCCATTCCTCCTTTGCTGCACGCAGTTACTGTAAACAGCAAAACTGCACAAAGAACTAAACATATTATTTTTTTAATAGCTTTCATATAAATTTCACCTCAAAAAAATTATAGCATATCAGGGATAATAAAATACGACATTTTCTTTACA
>JAIDEF010000416.1 GCA_029054965.1 Eubacterium sp. | reverse complement strand
ATTCAAGTATTTTATTTATAACATCTATATAAGGAGTTTAGATATGGCAAAGGATCAAAAGAAAATGGTGGATGCCATCACCTCTATGGACGAGGATTTTGCAAAATGGTACACCGATGTATGTAAAAAAGCAGAGCTTGTTTCCTATACAAGCGTTAAAGGCTGTATGGTTATAAGACCCTACGGCTATGCAATATGGGAAAATATTCAAAGAATACTTGACGGAATGTTCAAAGCGACAGGTCATGAAAATGTTAATATGCCGATGTTTATTCCTGAAAGCCTGCTGCAGAAGGAGGCTGACCACGTTGATGGCTTTGCACCTGAATGTGCATGGGTAACCTACGGTGGTAATGAGAAGCTTGAAGAAAGACTTTGCGTTCGTCCTACAAGTGAAACTCTGTTCTGCGAGCATTTCAAGGACATCGTTCATTCTCACAGAGATTTGCCAAAATTATACAATCAGTGGGTATCTGTTGTAAGATGGGAAAAAACAACAAGACCTTTCCTTCGTTCACGTGAGTTTTTATGGCAGGAGGGTCATACACTTCACGCTACCGCAGAAGAGGCTATTGAAGAAACCGAAAGAATGCTCAATGTTTACACCAAATTCTGTCAGGAGGATTTGGCAATGCCTGTTGTACAGGGTATGAAAACTGAAAGCGACAAATTTGCAGGTGCAGAACGCACATACTGTATTGAGGCTCTTATGCACGACGGCAAGGCTCTTCAGGCAGGCACCAGCCACTATTTCGGCGACGGCTTTGCAAAGGCATTTGAAATTCAGTATTCAAATAAAGAAAATCAGCTTACATTCCCTCACCAGACCTCATGGGGCGTAACAACCAGACTTATCGGAGCAATCATTATGACACACGGCGATGACAACGGTCTTGTTCTTCCGCCTGCTGTTGCACCTATTCAGGCAATCGTTCTCCCTATTGCTCAGCATAAGGAGGGCGTTCTTGATAAGGCTAACGAGCTTACAGAAAGATTAAAAAAGGTTTGCAGAGCAAAAATTGATGACAGTAACAACTCACCCGGATGGAAATTTGCTGAATATGAGATGAAGGGTGTTCCTGTGAGAGTTGAGCTCGGACCTAAAGACATTGAAAATAATCAGTGCGTTGTTGTAACCCGTCATAACAGAGAAAAGACAGTAGTTTCTCTTGACGAAATTGAAACAGTAATTATCCAGAAGCTGCAGGAGGTTCGTGACGGACTTTATGCAAAGGCTCTTGAAAACAGAGAAAACAGAACATATAAATGCACATCAACAGATGAAATCATCAAAGCTCTTGAAGAAAACGGAGATGGCTTTGTTAAGGCTATGTGGTGCGGCGACGAGGAATGTGAGGACAAGGTCAAGGAGCTTACCGGTGTCGGCTCACGCTGCATTCCTTTTGATGAAGAAAATATAAGCGATACCTGTGTATGCTGCGGTAAGCCTGCTAAAAAAATGCTCTACTGGGGAAAAGCATATTAATATATGCTTTATCCGCACATACAATAATATCAGCAAGCACATAATCATTTATGTTAAAATAAAACAAATTTGGAGGAAGCATTATGGCAGTATTGGTAACAGGCGGTTTAGGCTACATCGGTTCACACACTTGTGTCGAGCTGATGAACAGCGGTAACGAGGTTATAGTTGTTGACAATCTCTACAACTGTAAAAAAAGCTCATATGACAGAATTAAGGCACTTGTGGGAAAGGATTTCAAATTCTATGAATGCGACATCCGTGATGCTGAGGGTATGAGTGCAATCTTTGAAAAAGAAAGCATAGACTCTGTTATTCACTTTGCGGGCTTAAAGGCTGTTGGCGAAAGTGTTGAAAAACCTTTGGAATATTTTGATAACAATGTTAACGGCACTCTTGTTCTTCTTGATGTAATGAGAAAGCACGGCTGCAAAAAGATTGTATTCTCCTCATCTGCTACTGTATACGGAATGAACAACATTTCACCTCTTACAGAAAATATGGAGGTTGGCGGAGTGACAAATCCATACGGCAGAACAAAATATATGATTGAGTGCATACTCAAGGATTTATATGTAAGTGATGAGAGCTGGTCAATCTGCCTGCTCCGTTACTTCAACCCAATCGGTGCACACAAGAGCGGCACTATGGGCGAAGATCCAAACGGCATTCCAAACAATCTTATGCCTTACATCACTCAGGTTGCCATAGGCAAGAGAGAGCATCTGAATGTTTTCGGTGATGATTATGATACACATGATGGTACAGGTGTGCGTGACTACATCCACGTTGTAGACCTTGCCTTGGGTCACCTTAAAGCAGTTAAAAAGGTGGAAGCCGAAAAGGGACTGTTTATCTATAATCTCGGAACAGGCACAGGCTATTCAGTACTTGATGTTGTCAAAGCTTTTGAAAAAGCATCAGGTCAGAGCGTACCTTATGTAATTGCTCCACGCAGAGCAGGTGACATTGCTACCTGTTATTCAGACCCAAGCAAAGCACTTAATGAGCTTGACTGGAAGGCAGAAAGAGGAATTGATGAAATGTGTGAGGATAGCTGGAGATGGCAGAGCCAGAATCCAAATGGTTATCCGGATTAATTAACAGCAAACAAAATCCCGCTGAATTATGAGTAGGTACAATAACAAAATTTTAACCCAAAGGACAATATTGTTCTTTGGGTTAATTTATGCTATTATTTTATTAACATATAAATCGGAATTTAGCAAAAATGAGGTTAGACTATGAATGATGAATTTTGGAACGCTTTAGACGAATTGGTCAAAAATACTGATATAGTGATTGATAGACCAAAAGGAACCACTCACCCTCAATTCCCCAATTTTGTTTATAAAGTCGATTATGGATATTTGAAGGATACAGCATCTATGGATGGTGCAGGGATAGATGTATGGGTTGGAAGTGGAGAAAAAAGGATTGATGCAATCATGTGTATTGTTGATTTGATGAAAAAAGATTCAGAAATTAAAATTTTAATTGGCTGCACAGAAGAAGAAAAACAAAACATATATCAAACTCATAATGAAACAGAGTATATGAAAGGTATTTTAATTCGACGATAAATTGTCAACTGTAAATGTAATACTGTAGCGAGCATCGGATTTTGATATACCAAATCTATGTAAAAAAACCACGAACAAAAAATGTTCGTGGTTTACTTCGTTATGACATCACAACTTAATCAACAGGATTTTTCGTTTAATTGATTGCTTTTATTATTTTCTAATAGGTGGCATTGGCGGCTGCAGGTCATCAATATCCCTATCGCTCGCTCTCTGTGCGCGCTGCTGGCGGCGTTTCTTTTTCTTGTTATTATTCATTACCACAAGAACAATATAGCAAACCATAACAGCAATAATAATGATGCAGATTATTTTAACAATCATCATACTGAAAAATGCTTTGATTGCATTAATCACCTTTAAGAAGGTTGAGAGCTCAACAGTTTCAGCCGCTACAAGGTCAACTGTAGCAATAATCTCATCGCCGTAAATCACATTTGCCTTGCAGACATCCTGCCCCTTTACAACAGGTGCATTAATATTTGCAGGCTTATCGGGCAACTCATAAATAATTGCAGATTTATCAAGCCCTGCAGGCACAATAACATTTGTATCCTGCTTAGCAACAAGCTGAACCGAATCGGCATCCTTGCCATCCTCAACGTCAACCTCACCGACAACCTCATTTTCAGCGACTATCGTTGAATACTTAAGACTATCAAAAGCCCACTCAAAAAGTGCTTTAGCATCAACAAATGAGCACTTTGTTAAATAGCTTTCACCGTTAATTGCCTGCTGCGGAGATTTCAGCACTACTGCAAGATAATTATAACCATCCTTAGCAGCCTTTGTAATAACACAGTATTCTGCCTCTTCAGTTGAGCCTGTCTTAATGCCCTGTGCATATTCATAATAATATGTCACGTATCCGGGCTGCAGCATAAGATTTGTATGCGGCAGTTTCATATTATGAAAATCAATAGATGTAGTTGTTGATATTCTGTTAAAATCTGCATTTTTCAATGCTTCAATAGTAATCGTTGCAAAATCCTTAGCAGTTGAATAATGATTCGGATCGTGAAGTCCGTCAGGATTTACAAAGTGAGTATCGTTACAGCCAATCGATTTTACCCAATCATTCATTTTCTGCACAAAGGCTTCCTCGCTGCCTGCAACAAATTCCGCAAGCACCTGACAGGCATCACAAGCAGAATATACCATAGTCAGATAAAGCAACTCCTCAATAGTAAGCTCCTCGCCTACCTCAATACCTGCCACCTGTGCGCCTGTACCCAACAGTCTGTCAAATGCAGCCTGGCTCATTTTTGTTTTCTGCTGCAAATCCTTAACATTGTTAAGAACAACAATAGCAGTCACTATTTTTGTCAGTGAAGCGGGGTAAAGCTTTTCTGTCGAATTTTTCTCAGCAACAACAGGAAAACTGTCATCATCAAGATTTATTAAAAGATATGCTTGTGCATAAATTTTTCTGTCAGGCTCATATGTTGCTGCAGATGAAGATATCGCAGGAACACAAAAGCTTGTACATATTATTAATAAAGATAAAAATATTGAAAGTGTTTTTTTCATAGACTTGACACCTGTATTATAAAATTATATTATATAGTGTAACATTTTTTTATAATTATTTAAAGACCATATTTATAAATTTTTTGTGAAAGGTTAGATTACTTTATGATTTACATTACCGGTGACACGCACGGTGATATTTCCTGTTTCAAAAATTCAAAGCTCAATAAGCTGACCGAAAAGGACTATCTTATTGTATGCGGCGATTTCGGCTTTATATGGGATCCAAAAAACGAGAAAGAAAAGAAAAATCTTGAGTTTCTCAAAAAGAGAAAATACACCATCTGTTTCGTTGACGGCGCCCACGAGAATTTTGAAATATTGAATTCCTACACACCATACAGATGGAAAGGCGGCAACGCCCACAAAATTGCAGACAACATTTTTCACCTTATGCGCGGTGAGGTATTCAC
>JAIDEF010000415.1 GCA_029054965.1 Eubacterium sp. | reverse complement strand
AGGTTATAGTGCTTCTGTGCCTTGGGAAAAAGGTTACCGGCTCGGCGGTCAAACCATTCATTTTTTCAGTTATAGCATCGTTTTTAACAACATTTATACTGATTCTTTTTATCAATGCAACAATGGGCGACGCTGCAAATCTGCAGGCTTTTCCTGTTTACACTATGTTCCAGCTTGCCAAAATCGGCTTGTTTGAAAGGCTTGACGTTTTACAGATTTCCTTCTGGATATTCGGCATATTTATTAAATCCGTATTGCTTATTTACTGTTCGTCAATTTCAATCAAAAGCTACAAAAATAATACCAAGTGTATAATAGCTTCCGTTTTGGCACTGGCAGTATCCTTTGCCTTGACTGAATTTACGGATCCAAGCACTATTTCGCCAACGGGTCTTATTGCTCCTTATCTTGTGGCTTGTGTTTTAATACCGCTGTTTACTCTCATATTTAAGAAAAAGAATTCAGGTGATGAGTTAATTGAAAAATTTTAAAATATTTAAAATAATTGTCTGTATTGCTTTAATTTGTTCTGTTTTTTCAGGCTGTATGCACCAGACCAATCTGAAAAACCTGATTGTTATTGAGGGTATAGGAATTGATAATGCCGAGGATGGTGTGCAGCTTACTGTTCAGAGCCTTAATCCGGGTAAATCAACCGGTGTTGAAAAGCCTGAAGGTAATATGACAATAAATACTGTTGAAAAGGGAACAACAATCGTTGAGGCAATTTCCAATCTGAATAAAGCTATGTCAAAGGAGCTGTTTTTCGGTCACAATAAAATCATTGTGTTCAGCCGCGAGATTTGTGAAACTGATTTGAACAATAAGCTTGACTATTTTCTTCGTTCATCGGATGCACGTGCGGATGTTGCCGTTTGTATGGCAGATGGTGATGCCAAAAAGGTGCTTGAGAATTCTGAGGATGGTGCACACGTTCCTGTTGAAAATATGGTTTATCTTATCGGGAACGGGCAGAAAATGGGCACAAGCATTTATATTACCACAAATGATTTGCTGAATTTGTATGCCGATAAAACTACCGATATGTATTTGCCTGTTCTTAAGGAACGAGCTGACCAGGATAATGTTGAGCTCAGCGGAATAGCAGTATTCAGCGATGATAAATTATCATATGTTCTTGATGAAGAGGAAACTCTGGGATTTATGCTTATGTCGGGTAAGATTAAAAATTGTTACCTTGAAATTCATGACGAGGATTTAGGCAATATCGGTATTGAGGTAATACCTACAAAAATAAAAAAGAAGGTTGACATTGTTGACGGAGGCGTCGTTTTTAAAGTAGATGTCAATGGTCATCTTATGATCAATGAGGTTGAAAAAGGTATTGCAAATGTTCTTAAAGAAGAACATCTTAAAATGATATGCAGCAAGGCAGAGGAAAAAATTTCTTATTTGTGCAGCCGTGCATTTTCAGCCTGTCAGGAGCATGACAGTGATTCAATAAGGGTGGGTGAGTATCTTGCAAAGGACAGCCCTGAATCCTATGAGCTTTTATCAGATGACTGGAACAAGTATTTTAAAACGGTAAGTCTTTCTGTTAAGTCTGATATAAATCTTAAAAAAATCAGTGATAACACTCAAATAGAGTAATGCACTGCCTGAATATGTTGACTAATTCACCATTGCTGCTGCCTGAAAATTTTCCAAAGCAGACTATAGCAGGCACAGCAATTGTGATTGCAAACAGAATCGCATATATGATTAGTGCTCTTTTCAAATTCCCCATCTCCTTGACTTTGATTAAAAATAAATGTATAATAAATCTATTATTAAATTTTATTAATACAATTTATAAGTTATTACAAACTATGCGAAAGGAGATAATTTATGCCTACTAATTATATTTCACCAATATCAATGGATGCATTGTCAAACCTCTGCGGTGAGCTTGACAAGAATAATTCAATTAAGCCTGCTGATTATAAGAAATATCAGGTTAAGAGAGGTTTAAGAAACAGCGACGGAACAGGTGTTATGGCAGGTCTTACACGAATTTGTTCTGTTGAAGGCTATTACATAATCGATGGTGAAAAGGTGCCTAAGGACGGTAAGCTGTCATACCGCGGCTATGATATAAATGATATAGTCAAAAGTGTTGTTAAGGATGACAGATTCGGATTTGAAGAGGTGGTATGGCTTCTTCTTTTCGGTGAGCTCCCGACAGAGCAGCAGCTTGTAAGTCTTATGGAGGTGCTTGCTGAGTGCAGAGAGCTGCCTGATGAATTTATTGAGGATATGATTATGAAAAATCCCTCAAAGGATATTATGAATAAAATGGCAAGATGTGTTATGATTCTTTATTCCTTTGATGAAAATCCTGATGATATTTCTATTCCGAATGTTCTGCGTCAGTCACTTCAGCTTATTGCACAGATGCCTACAATTATGAACTCTGCTTATCAGGTTAAGCGTCGTTCGTTCTATAATAAAACAATGTTCCTTCATCCTATTAAAAAGGAGCATTCAACTGCTGAGTGTATTTTATATCAGTTAAGAGCTGATAAGCAGTTCACTCGCGAGGAAGCAAAGCTTCTTGATATTTGTCTTATGCTTCATGCTGATCATGGTGGCGGCAATAACTCTACATTTTCAACAAGAGTTCTTACCTCCAGCGGTACAGATACTTATTCAGCTATTACTGCAGGCTTCGGTTCACTGAAGGGTCCAAAGCACGGAGGTGCTAATATCCGAGTTGCAAATCAGATGAATGAGATTATTGCAAATGTTCCGGACCCTACAGACAAGTCACAGATTAAGGATTACCTTGTTAAAATTATGAATGGCGAGGCCGGTGACGGCTTAGGTCTGATTTATGGTATGGGTCATGCCGTTTATACAAAGAGCGACCCAAGAGCGGTTATTCTTAAAGAAAATGCAAGAAAGCTTGCTTATGAAAAGGGCTATGAAAAGGAATTTGTAACCCTTGAAAATATTGAGCTTTTAACACCTGAGGTTTTTGCAGAGGTAAAGGGTGTTGAAAAAACAATGTGTGCCAATGTTGACCTTTATTCGGGTCTTGTATATAAAGTGCTTGGTATACCTGAGGATTTATATACTCCTCTTTTTGCCACTGCACGTATTGCGGGCTGGTGTGCACACAGGCTTGAGGAATTAACCTCTAACGGTAAAATTATTCGTCCGGCATATAAGAGCGTCAGCCGTGCAAGAGAATTTAAGGATTTAAGTAACAGATAATAAGGAGAAAAAAAGTGCAAAGAGCAAGAGGAAAGTTACCGATTTATTTAATTGCAGTATTGGTTTTTTCCTCATGTCTTGTGCACTTTTTTCAGCTTTTAAGATTTACTGATAAAAGCACGGGATATATTAACGGCAGTACGATAATGCCGGTTATCGTTTATGTTCTTGTTTTTGCTGCTGTTGGTTTGGCAGGGGTTTATTCAAACAGGTGTGAGAATTTAATGCCGATAAATTTGTCAGACGGTAATAAAAAATTATATTTCAGCTCTGTATTTTTGTCAGTAACAATGTTTGCGGATTTTTTGCATAAGAGCTTTAACTGTTACGACTATATTTCGAAAACAGCATATGTTGAGTATGCTTATATAATCCCGCTTGTATTGTCCGGACTGTCTGCTCTTATTTGCTGTTTCTATTTTGCTGTATTTTCTATTACAGTCAAGGGCTCAAATTACGATTTCAGGAATTTTACGTTTTTGCACCTTGTTCCTGTTTTATGGTCATTTACCCGTCTGATACTTATTATGATAAAAATTGTTGATGTTAAGAAGGATTCGGATACAGTACTGGAATTTTTACTTCTGTCATTTATGCTGATGTTCTTTTTCAGCTATATATTAATTCTGGATAACAGCGGCAGAGTTTCAAAGCTTTTTGTTTTTTCTGCAATTTCAACCTTTGTATTAGCATCGGTAATTGCATTGCCGAGGATAGCAATGATTATTTCGGGCAGAGGTGAGGTGCTTTACCCTGCGGATTATACAAGCATCAGTTATTTTGCTGTTGGATTGTTTGCAGTTTTGCAGATTAAACAGGAAAAATTAAATTAAATAGTTTGATTAGAGGATTATATTTTGTTTTTAGAAAATTTAAAGACAATAGCACTGCAGGTTTTAATTTTGTATCTCATTGCAGGTGTCGGGTTTGTAACTGACAAAACAGGTATATTTAAGCAAAAGGACGCAAAAAGATTAATAGATTTGCTTTTCAATATTATTCTGCCCATAGCTATTGTTCATACCTTTATGACAATGGAGTATTCGGCAGAGCATGTCAAGGGTATATTTATTGCTTTTATATGTGCTTTTGCAACCCATATTTTCGGTATGCTTATTTCGTTTTTCACCTTCAAAAAAAGGAGCCTGAAGGAACGAGGAATATATCATTACGCAACCATTCTCTCCAATGCGGCATTTCTTGCACTGCCTCTGGCAAAAAGTGTTATAGGAACAGAGGGTATTTTTTACTGCTCTGTTTATGTTGCCGTATTCAATGTGGTTGCATTTACAATCGGTATTTATGAAATATCGGGTCACGAGGCTAAGCTGGATTTAAAAAAGATTATTTTGAATCCGGGTACAATCTCTGTGTTAATCGGATTGCCGCTGTTCTTTTTACAGCTTGACATTCCGTATGTTATTGAATACCCGATGGAGCTTGTAGGAAGCTGCAATTCTCCGCTTGCTATGATTGTTTTCGGGACATTTTTAGCTAATTCGAGTTTTAAGGATATGTTTGCAAAAAAGGAAATCTATTTTGTTTCATTTTTAAGACTGCTGGTGATACCCCTTTGTATGATAGGCGTGTTTTATCTTTGCGGTGTCAGGGGAGCACTGCTTGTGGCTATGGCAATCTCAGCATCAGCTCCTACAGCCACAAATACCGCTATGTATGCTGCAAAGTATAAAAATGATACTGCCCTTGGCTCAGAGCTTGCGGCACAGTCATCTGTGCTGTCAATAGTTACAATGCCTGTTGTGGTAGCACTGGCAACTGTTTTGCAATGATAATTTGTTTAAACCTTTAGTTAATTAAATGTAAATTTATTTAAAATTAAAATGGACTGCTGTTGAATTATCCTTTAATATAAATTATAATTATTATGTGATAGTTTTAAAAGTTTGACAATAAGTATATAAA
>JAIDEF010000414.1 GCA_029054965.1 Eubacterium sp. | reverse complement strand
CATTGCATTATTTTATCAATATGTTATAGTGTTATTAGCAATAAATAATATTTGCTGAATTAAGCATATGGGGGTAAAAAAATGAACGAGTACATTGAAAATGTAATCAAAACAGTTGAAAGAAGAGATAATGCCAAGCCTGAATACATACAGTGTGTTAAAGAGGTATTCCGTTCCCTTGAAAAGGTAATTGAACAGCATCCCGAATACGTGGAGGATGACCTTTTAACACGTATGGCAGAGCCTGACAGGCTTATTACATTCCGCATAGCGTGGGTTGATGATGCAGGCAGGACACAGATTAACCGCGGCTACAGAGTCCAGTTTAATTCAAGCATAGGACCATATAAGGGCGGACTTCGCTTTCACCCCAGTGTTAATTCATCAATTATGTATTTCTTAGGCTTTGAACAGACCTTTAAAAACTCTCTTACAGGACTTCCTATGGGTGGTGCAAAGGGCGGTTCGGACTTTGACCCAAGAGGCAGGAGCAAGGGCGAGATTATGCGTTTCTGTCAGGCATTTATGACAGAGCTTTACAGGCATATTGGTCCTAATGTTGACGTGCCTGCAGGTGACATAGGTGTTGGTTCAAGAGAAATCGGCTTTTTATTCGGACAGTATAAAAGAATATCTGATGCCTTTGAAAACGGCGTTATTACCGGTAAAGGATTATCCTACGGAGGCTCATTAATCAGACCTGAAGCAACAGGCTATGGTGCTGTTTACTACACCTGCGAGGTGTTCAAGCACGAAAAGGACAGCATCAAAGGCAAAACCTTCGGAATTTCAGGCTTTGGTAATGTTGCATGGGGTGCGTGCAAAAAGATTGCAGAGCTTGGAGGAATACCTGTTACAATTTCAGGACCTGACGGATATGTTTATGATAAGAACGGAATTATTACCGAGGAAAAGCTGAACTATCTGCTTGAAATGAGAGCATCAGGCAGGGACAGATGTGAAGACTATGCTGACAAATTCGGTGTTCCCTTCTTCAAGGGTCAGAAGCCCTGGGGCGTTAAGGTTGATGTTGCTATGCCTTGTGCAACACAAAACGAAATCGGAATAACTGAAGCAAAGCAGATTATTGCCAACGGCACTAAATATTACATTGAGGTTGCAAATATGCCGACAACAGAGGAAGCACTCAATCTGTTTATGGAAACCGAAGGCATTATTGTTGCACCGTCAAAAGCTGTTAATGCCGGCGGTGTCTGTGTATCAGGACTTGAAATGAGTCAGAACAGCCAGCGACTTTCATGGACTGCTGAAGAGGTTGATGAAAAGCTGCATACAGCTATGATTAACATACATAAGAACTCAGTTGAAGCAGCAGAAAAATATGGTCTTGGCTATAATCTTGTTGCAGGTGCCAATATTGCAGGCTTTGAAAAGGTTGCTGAGGCAATGATGGAGCAAGGTATTTATTAAATAATCGACAAAAAAGCGGTGTTTGCAACACCGCTTTTTTTAACAATTAACTATTGTCATAGTATAATCTATCTGCTATAATGTTTGTGCAAACTAAAATTAGAGAGGAACTGCTATGGGAGGATTTTTTGCAACTGCATCTAAAGAGGACTGCGTTTTTGACCTGTTTTTCGGAACTGACTACCATTCACATCTTGGCACAAGACGTGCAGGTATGGCCGTTTACAGTCCGGAATACGGCTTTGATAAAGCAATTCACAACATTGAAAATGCACCCTTTAGAACAAAATTCACTAAAGAATCAAATGAAATGAAGGGCAACTATGGTATTGGCTGTATATCCGATTTTGAGGCTCAGCCGATTTTGGTTCGCTCACATCACGGCACCTTTGCAATCACAACAGTAGGTAAAATCAACAATGCGGATGAAATAGTTGATCAGATAGTAAAAACAAACACCCACTTTTTTGAAATGCAAAACGGCGACATAAACCCTACGGAGCTTGTAGCTGCTATTATCAATCAAAAAGAAAACTTTATTGACGGTATCAGATATGCACAGGAGCTTATTGACGGCTCTATGAGTATGCTCATATTAACACCAAAGGGTGTTTACTGTGCAAGAGATAAAATGGGAAGAACTCCTATTGTTATCGGTAAAAAGGCTGAGGGCTACTGTGCAAGCTTTGAAAGCTTCGCATTTCTTAATCTCGGCTACACTGACTATAAAGAGC
>JAIDEF010000413.1 GCA_029054965.1 Eubacterium sp. | reverse complement strand
CTTTCAGTCGGCAAGCCAGTAGGCGGCCCTTATAGGGCCTATGCAAACCACCAGTTTAACTGGTGGTTATGATTTTTCTGCTAATACATTTGTATATATGTTTTTGCTGTGATAAGTTTTTTGGATTAAGATAATAGAATAAAATGGAATAAATATCCATTATCTTGGACGTCTTTGGTAATAATAGACAAATAATTGAGTGAAAGTTTGTTAGTATTTTTTGTGTTACCTTTGTTGAAATAGAGTATAAAATATTTTATAATTTAGATAATAGTATAATTGTATATTTTGGTTTTACATTTTGTATATTAAACCATTGATAAGGAGAAAAGGTTATGAAAAAACAACGACTTACAAAGCGGCTGCTCAGCGTGTTCCTGGCAGTGCTGATGGCTTTTACAGGATTAATTCCTGCAGTATCAGCATTCGCAGGTGACGGTGTAGAGGGGTATCATACAATTGAGCTTTTCTACAAGGAAACCAACACAATCGTTCCTTCTACAATGATTAACGATGAGGGCGAAGAGGTAACCTATATTGAGTATATGGTCGAGGGTGATGAGCTTCAGCTTACATATAAGCTGATTGATACCGTTATGCCTGATAACGGCTATATAAAATGGTATAGTGAAACACCTACTCTTGTTGATGTAACACAGGAGGGTGTTGTTAAAGCATTTGACTCATCAAAGGGTGCTGTAATCCATACATGGATTGACAATGAGGTTAAAACAATCCCGCTTGTAGGAAGTCTTATTGCCAAAGGATTGGAAAAGGTTCTTTTCAATGATAAGGTTAATGTTGACACAATGGATACAGATGCAATTATTGCCATTGTTGATGCAGCCTTCGGTGAGGATTCACCGCTCGCTAAGTGGGTTGAATCCTACAAAGGCGATCTTATTGAGTCGTTGCGTTATTATCTTGATAATATTAATTCAAATATTCACGTTCAGCTTTATGCTGCTGACGGAACTCTGCTTGCAGATGACTATGTTCGTATCTGTGTTACAAGAAATAATGAGTGGTATGCAAATTTCCTTCCGAATGGTACACATATCACAAATAAGTCACAGATTAATACTACTGTTGCAGTAGGCTCAACCTGTCAGCTTTATGCAGTGACCACACCTGTAAGGCTTGAATACGGCTGTATTTATTCTGTTAAGAGTACATCTGTTTTTGACCAGGGTAAGGTTGTAGCCACTGTTGATGACAGCGGTCTTGTTACATTCAAAAATCCCGGTACGGTTACCATTATGGTATCACCTGATACCGAGCAGGTAATTCAGAACATACTTGCACTTATCAATAAATTCTATGAAATTAACGGCGGAATGATTGACAGTGACAAGGTTGCAGAGATTCTCATTAAGTATATCGGAATTGATATGAACAGAAATGTTCTTGCTGCAATTCTTGACGCCTGCTTCGCAATTGCTGATATTGCCGGCGGAGCAGCAGATCCTGTTAAGCTGACTGCTACCGCTGCAAAGCTTATTGGTAACCTTGTTCTTCAGTTTGCATATAATGATAAAATCACATTTACCGTTGTTGAGGCACAGCCGATCACTGATTTCAAAATCGACGGTGCAACACAGGTGCAGGAAGGTACTGAAATTCAGCTTTCAATCACAGATGTTCAGCCGAGTACAGGCGATACAAGTGATATTACCTGGCGTTCATCAGACCCTTCAATTGCAAGTGTTGATCCAAAAACAGGTGTAATTATGGGCCGAGATGCCGGTCAGTATGGTGCGTTGGGCAGTGCAGCAGGACAGGATTGTACGATTTATGCCGTATCGGCTGCAAATAATATTGAGCGTTCCTATACAATTAAGGTTGTAGGTAAGCTCGGTAAGCCATTGTCAGACGTAGAAATCAGCGGTGAAAAGTATCTTGAAATGGGTATGGAAACCGATTATTCTTACACCGTTTTCCCAAAAAGAACAGCAACCTCAAACAATCTTTATATTACCTGGGGTGTTGTAACCGGTGTGGACGAAGAGGGCAATGTAACATATGCATGGGCAGATGCAGAAAATCCTGCAACTGACGGCAGAGGTACAATCGACTCAAAGGGTCACTATGTTGTTAATAATGGTGGTATTACCACAATTGTACTTAGGGCACAGACGGGTGTTTATCTTTCTAATGGTTCATTCTCGGAATTTAACAGCTTCATTAAAACAATGGAGATTACAAATGGTATTCCTGTTGAAAGCATTGAAATAACTCCTTCTAAGGCAGTTGGTATTGCAAGCAGCATGAAAACCCCTAATGTTGTTGATGTTAACGGCGAATCACAAACCTATGTTTCAGTCAGTGCGGGCACACAGTATGCAGGTCTCGGAGCTGTCATTAATGCAGCAGTTTATCCTGAAAATGCTTCAAACCAGAATTTAACATGGGTGGTTGATAACGGATATTATGAGTCAGAGGTTTCATCTGATACTCACCAGACAACAGTTAAGCAAAAAGCCGGTCATGAGGTTGCTGACAGCTTTAATATCTATGCTGTATCGGCTGACGGAAAAATCAGGTCAAACCTTGTAACTGTTTGTGTTTCCAAAAATACTGTTAATGATGACGGCAACAAAATCGTTGATTCAAATAAAAATAAAATCAGTAAACTTGATGTTATTAATGGTAAATCAGTAGATGTTCTTCATGATATTGATTTTAAAAAGGGTTCAGACGGCTCATATTCAGCCTGCTACAAATGTAACTGGTACTCAAGCGATGAAAATGTATTCACTGTTACTCCGAAAAACAATGATAACAAAGATGCTGTTGTTAACGGTGTTGATGTAGGTACAGCAACTCTTTATTGTGTTTCTGCAGACGGTGGTATTATGGATACCTGTGAGGTAACTGTTTACCCTGATAAGGAGTACTTAAAGAACATTGTCAGTCTTTGTGACAAAACTGTTGTTACAAGAACAAAGGACAATGCATCATTATATAAAGTATATATGCATAAGCTTGACCTTGCATATGCAGTTTTGTATGATCAGCCAATGGCATCACAAACGGCCTGCAACACTTATGCAGAAGAGCTTTTGAATGTTTTCTATAAGCTTGGCGGCTTTGTAGGTATTTTAGGTGTTGATATCCTCGGCAAGGGTTCAGCAGAGCTTGAAAGTGATTATATTACTGTTAATGTCGGCTCAGTTTCCGACTACAGGAATTACAGTTATGATTTTGACTATGGTATAAAGCCTGCCAATGCAATGTACAGCTCTATTGAGTGGACATCCTCAAATCCAAATATTTCTGTTGACAGAAACGGTATCTGCAAGCCTGTAAAAAATGAAGCATGCTCAGCAATTATCACCTGTACTGTTACAGACTATATGGGTGAAAGCATAAGTGACAGTGTTTTTGTTGCGTTTTCACGAACAGCCGCAACGGGTGTTACGCTTGACAGAACCTCAATTGATGGCGGTAAAATCGGAGAAACTGCAACACTTAAGGCAACAGTAACGCCTAAGCCTGTCGGAGTTGTAGGCGGTGCAAGCAATACTGCGGTTTACTGGAGCTCAAGCAATCCGTCAATTGCAACAGTTGACCAGAATGGTGTCGTTACCTTTATTGAAGGTGGTAACTGTATTATTACCGCAACTACATATGACGGCGGAAAGACAGCAGAATGTGATGTAAATGTTGTTACAAATTATACTGCACTTGATTTGCTTGTTAAGCAGTATAATGATTTGGCACTTAACAGTGTTAATTTCTATCCTGATAGCTGGGCAGTTTATACTGAAACTATGGCAAAGGCTCAGCAGATGTTAGATGCTGCAAACAGCTCACAGGCTGAAGTTAATAAAATGTATGATGAGCTTAAGGGCGCATACGAATCATTACAGAAGTATAATTATATTCAGAATATCGAGCTTTACCTTGACGGTGAGCAGACTCAGGAATTCTATCAGTATGATTTAAGCCTTCTTAAAGAGGGACTTACTTATAAAAACGCAGTTCTTGACCTTAATGTAAGACTTTATCCGAACAACGCTTCTTATGATAAGGTTAGATGGGAATCATCTACTACTGATATTTCTGTTACTAATGACGGAAGATGTTCACCTACATCAAATACAAGCTGCTATGGCTTAATCACCTGTTATGTTACAGACCACTATGGCAATGTATTTACAGATACTGTTTGGGTATCATTCTCATTTATTCCTGTAACATCACTTGGTCTTTCAAAGGAAAGCATTTCAGGTGCTGTCGGCACAACCTATCAATTAGGATGTACAGTATATCCTACCGGCTCATCGTTGATGCACTGGGGTGCTGCAAGTATTCAGGATTATTTCTGGGAGTCTGATAATGAAGAAATTGCAACAGTTGACCAGAATGGTGTTGTTACATTTGTAAGCACAGGTGCGACTATCGTCAGAGCAGTGTCATATGACGGCGGTATTTCTGCAGAATGTGTTGTTTCTACAAACGGTGACAGAACTGCGCTGAAAAAAGCAATTGATGATTACAAGGATATTGATTATAAAAACTATGCTTTAGCATACGGCAAGGATTTCACAGATGCTTATGAAGAAGCAGTGCTCGCAATGAATGATGTAAGCTATTCACAGGAACAGATTGACAGAGCAACTGACAATCTTAATGCTGCATATGAGGCTATGTCACAGCATCCGTTTGTTTTTGCTGATTCAGTTAAGGTTGATTATACAACCACTAAAAAGCCGATAATCGGTAGCTCTTCACAGGTATCAAGTGGAACTGTCGGAGCAAATGATGCTGTATCTATTGATTTGTCAAAGGATTACTCAAACTATAATAACTATAACTGGATAACCCTTACAGCTTCTTCAGACCCTGCAGATGCAATGGTTAAGTCAACAAGCTGGAATACTGACGATTCATATAAGGCAAAGGTTGAAATCAGCGGTAATTCAGTTAAGGTTACACCTGATGATGGTCATGACAATGGTGCTTGGGCAATTCTTACAGCAACTATTGTTGATGATTATGACAGGGTAACAACAAGAACAATTTATGTTTTACTCAGTGACAAGGTGTGCACAGGCTTTGATATTACAGATGTAAATAAAAATGTTCTTGCCGATGCGGCTCCGTCACCGATTGAATATACAATTTCAGGTGATCCTGAATTCAAGAATATTATATGGAGCTCAAATAACGAAAGTGTAGTTAAGGTTGATGCTGATGGTAATCTGATTCCTGTTGAAAAGGGTACAGCCAAGATAACAGGTAAAACAATTGACGGCGGATTTACAGATACTGTTGTTGTTAATGTTTCAACAAACTTTGCACCGCTTATTGAAAAGAGCAGTACATATTACGAGCTTGTACAGAATGTTAAGGACGGCTACACCTATACCAAGGAATCCTTGGATGTTCTTTCCGCTGTTATTGCTGAAGCACAGACAATGATCAGTGATGCCAGAGCAACCCAGGCAGAGGTTGACGATATGGAGGCAAGGCTTGATGCAGCATACAACGGCTTGGTAAGATATATTGCTGTTACAACAGTTAAGCTTACCGCTGAAGAAGCAGAAGGTATTGAAACTGTAAATGACGGCTACATTCGCTATACAGGTACGATGATTAACGGCAGAGAAATAACACTTAAGCCGGTATTCAATGCTGAAAAGGCTGTTTATTCAGAAATCAGCTATGAATCATCTAATTCAAATATTATTGTTGATGAAAATGGTGTTGTTACAAATAAATCAGCAATTGCGGGAAGTGCAAAAATTACATGTACAGTAACAAATGTATTTGGTTATACCTGTACGGATTCTGTTTATGTAACATTTGCAAGATATGGTGTAACAGGTATCAGCTTTGATAAAGAAATGGTTTATGGTGCACCGGCGGCTCAGGTTATTCTTACACCGACTATTACTAATACAAATGGAACTTCACTTTCATCATCATTCGTTAAAACATGTACTTATACATCAAGCGATCCTTCAATTGCATCAGTTGATGACGGCGGTGTTGTAACCTTCAATACTCAGGGTATGGTAACTATTACAGCAACAACAACAGACGGCGGCTATACTGCAACAATAAATGCGTTTACCACATGGGACAGCACAGCTCTTAAGGCTGCTATTGATGAGGCTGAAAAGTATACATATACAGATTATGCTTATGAGTATGGTACTGCATTTAACACAGCGCTCAATGATGCAAAAGAGGTTTATGCTGATGTTTATGCATCACAGGCTGCAATGGATGATGCCTGTCTTGCACTCACAGAAGCTACATCAAGGCTTGCAGGTAACGAATTTGTTGTTCCTCAGATCAGTCTGACTCAGGGCGATTCTGTAATAAAAAATGATGCTGTTGTTCAGGTTGATGCTGAAACTGCAAAGACAGAGCTGGCTCTCATTTTCAACGAGGGTGCAATGGTAAAGAGCACAAGCATTACTGTTGACAGTAATGAGGGTGCAGAGGCTGTTGTTAACGGAAATAGTGTTGAAATAACAAAAACAGCAGATAAGGGCAGTATTGTATTGTCTGTACTCGTTATTGATGATTATGACAGAGAATATACTGCAAATTACACACTAAGTATTATTGAACAGATTATTCCTGTAACTTCATTGGTACTTACAGCAAATGGTGAAGAGGTTGATGGCTCTGTTGTCCAGAGCGGCTGCGGTGCTTTCTACAGAAATTATAAGACGATTACAGTTGGTTATATTCCTACTCCTGCTAATGCAAATGCAATAACAAGCGTTGAATATACCTCTACTGCATCAACCTTTGTTACTATTGATAAAACTACAGGTGTTATTAGTCTTACAACCGCAGGTAAGGCCCGTCCATCAAACGCAACGACAATTAAATGTAAGGTAACAAATGCTGATGGTTCAACAGCAGAAGCTTCCTTTGCTCTTACATTAACAACCTAAGGAGGCGGATTGTGATGTTGAATAGAAAAATAAAAAAGAGCCTGTCACTGCTTCTGGCAATGGTGCTGTGTTTATCAGTTTTCTGGGTAGCACCATTTGCCTTTGGTGTTGATGGTGTGGAAATTAATGAAAGCACTTTCCCTGACCCTGTTTTCAGACGTATCATTTCAGAGGTTTATGATAAAAATGAAGATGGTTATTTAAGTGTTTCAGAACGCAGTGCTACTTATATGAATCTCTCAGGCAGAATTGATATTGACGAAAATGGTGATCCTGTTGAAACAATTGATAATCTCAAGGGCGTTGAATATTTTACAAGCCTTACAATGCTGAGATGCGGCGGCTTAGGCTTGAATACTCTTGATGTATCAGGACTTGTGAATTTAACCCTGCTTACGTGTCAGGGCAACAACTTAGCAACATTGGATTTAAGCTATAATATGGCTCTGCTTACGGTTAACTGCTCCGATAATGTTTTAACTAACATTATTCTGCCTATGAGTACAGAGTTTGAATCACTTAATTGCTATGCAAATTCGCTTGAAAAGCTTAATTTGTCCGGTGTACCCGGTTTGCAGAGTCTGTATTGTCACCAGAATGAGCTTGATAGGCTTGATTTATCAAGCAACACAAATTTAAATGAGATTAACTGCCAGCAGAATCATCTGACCTCACTTGATTTGAGCAGAACTGCTTTAGATGGTGTAACTCAGTATGAAATAGGAAATCAGTCTGTTACTGTCAAAGCAGTGGCTAATGGTAACAAGATTGTTGTTCCGTTCAGCGGCAAAGGACTGAACAGTGATACTAATTACAAGGGATGTTCACTTGACGCTTTTGAAGATGGTTCAGGCTTTCAGGGTGATCAATTTGTTGCATATGATGTTGAACAGATTAAGGATGGAATAACATATGAATGTTATCCAATGCTTGAAAGTTCACAGAATATGGATGTAACTATTAATGTTACCCGTGATTTTTATCAGGTTGCTTTCTTTGCTGATGAAGCAATGGAGAATAAGCTTGGTGTTAATATGGTGCCTGCAGGAGAGGCTGCACAGCCTGTGCAGATTACAGAAATACCACAGTGTAAAGCGTTTGAAGGCTGGAGCGGTGATATAACCTCTGTTAATGAGGATATGGATGTTTATGTTATCTGGAAGGATAGTCACAGCTACGCACCTTATGCAATAGCTGCTGATAATGACACAGTAACAGTTCGCTGCAGCAGCTGCGGACATAGCTATAATGTAAGCTTCAGCTCAATAGTTAACAGCAAAACAGGCGATGAAAAATTTGATGAGTATATTGATGTTGTAAATGACGGAAATATCAATGCCAAGGATTTAGCACAGTTATTAAAGGACTTAGGCTAAACAGCAGACACCCACGAAATAATCGTGGGTGTCTTTTATAATTTTATATATAGGTCTTTTTAAATCGAATGAAATGTGTTAATATAATATTATATAATTTAGCTAATCACAGAGGTGTAATATGGATTTAAAAAAAAGGCTTAACGAAGAAAAAAGCTTTAAACGAATATTTATAGCTTCAATAGTATTTTATGCAGTGGCATTGGTGCTTATGATAGTCGGCACATTCTTTGACCTGCAGATTGACAAAGCTATCTTTTATCCGGAAAGTATCCTTGTTAAGGGACTTGAGCAGTTCAGTCAGTTTGTTTATTGGGGAATGTGGGGTCCGATATTTACTGTTCTTATACTCAGCAGGCATGATCTTAACGAATCTCTTGAAATTATAGGCAGGGTCATTCCGTTTATAGGTCCTGTTGATAATACCGAAAAAAAGGCTTACAAGGTGTGCAATACAATTTTAAACATTTTTACCGCGGCAGCATTTTATGTTCTTTCTGTTATCGGATGGAAAAAGCTTGTTGAAAATGTGCTTAAAAATATTCTTGCAGATTTGGATATTTCCGATATGCCGCAGTGGTTTTATTTCGTTGTATGTGCGGTGCTCAGTGCTGTAGTAATTCTTGCCTGCAGAAAAATTGATAAGGCTAAGCTCAGAAAGCTTGAAGCATTGGCACTTGCAGGAGTGCTGCTCGGTATCTGTTACAAGCTTGTTGAGGAATGCAAGGAAATCACAGGTCGTGTTCGCTTCCGTGAAATGGTTGCATATTCAAACGGTAAGGTTGATGAAAGCGGTATGAGTAACGGTCAGAAAGCCGACCTTGAAAGAGAAATGCTCAAGTATACTAATTATGGTCAGTATGCACCATGGTACAAAAAGGGCAACGATATGATGATTTATAAGCATTCAAATTCATTCCCGAGCGGTCATACTACCTATTGCTGTACAATGTTTTTAACATATCCGCTGTGTCTTGCTTTTGAAAAGCTAAAGAAATTTGCACCATTTATGTTTGCTTTCAGTACAGCTTATGTAATAATTGTTGCCGTTTCAAGATTGGTTGCAGGTGCTCACTATTTAACAGATGTTGTTGCTGCAGCAGTTATCGGCTACACATTGTTCCTGATTGTTTATAAACTCTATAATATATTCACTAAAAAAGAAATAATCGGTTAAATTAAAAAGCAGGTCACTGACCTGCTTTTTAATTATTTATTCCTTTATTATTATGCTTTTACCTGTGTCGATAAGCTCCTTAAAGGTCGGACGTTCCTCAAGGGACTTGTTTGGGGTGTGGAAGGTTAAATAAAGCTTATCGTCCGTTTTGAAAATCATTCCGTGTCCGCCGTCATTTGTTATGATTGGCGGAAGGTGGATAAACTCACCATCAAGCTCACCATTTGATGATTTTGCAACGCACTGACAGTACATATGATTAACGAAGGTTGACCAGATTAAAAGCAGCTCACCGTCTGTAGTTCTGTACATAAACGGTCCGTCAGTAATGTAGTGCTCACCCTCAGGCTTTTTGTCTGCCCACTCGGGAGTAGAGCCGCTGAACATATAAACAGGCTTGCCTACACTGTGTGTTAAATCATCACTCAGCTTTAAGTAACATACTGTGCCGTCAATTATCTGGGTGTGCTCGTGACAGAAAACAAGATAGTGCTCGTTGTTTTTGTTTATATAAAGTGTTCCGTCAAGACATTCCCATTCATTTGGTGTGACTGCACCATTTGAATGTGGCTTGAATTCGCCGTCAGGACTGTCAGATTTTAATATATATACACCTCTGAGTCCGTTTTCCTGTGTAAATGTGGCAAACATATAGTAGCTGTTATCATATTTGTGTACTTCGGGTGCCCAGTTAACCTCTTTGTTCATATTCCATTTTTCTGAGTTAAAGCATATCTTCGGTTCACTGAAATCGATTAAGTCCTTTGTTGTGTAAACATCAAATCCGCTTACTTTTTTTCCAAAGTCCTTTGCTCTTGTACCGTAAAGATAATAGGTGTCACCCTCTTTTAAAATGAAAGGGTCACGTATGTTAATATCATTTTGTTTCATTTTATCACCTGAAATTTGTTTTAATAATTTTTTCAACCAGCTCTTCGGTTGGGAAATCGACGTAAATCATACCATAGTAAGTGTTGTTTTTCAACGGATATTTCATAAATTCAGGGTTAATATATTTTGAATTGTTGTATGGACCTTTAAAACCGCCTGCTGTCGAAAGGTAGTTAATAATATATGTACCGCGGAAATCGGTCATTGAATTCAGAAATGGCATAATACAATCGTGCCAGCGTGGTTCTGGTTTATACTTATACCTGTCCTGAATAACAAATGACATTTCGTTTTCACCGCCTGTTTTCAGTGTGAGCGGTTCAGGTACAGGCTTGTCCTGTTCTAACCATTTTGAAAAGTCGATGCCCGTGTTATTCTGATTATATTCATTGCTTTGCAGCATTTTGCAGCGGCGGATAAGAATTATTTTTCCGCGGGCTTCATTCATAAGCGGGCTTCTGTTTTCAAGGAACCATTTGTTTTTGTTATCCTTGATATAGCGGTGAAACAGAATGTCAAAGCAATGCTCCATTTCCTTACCGCTGTCATTTTTGAACTGAAAAACAATTGTTTCGCTGGGGTTTTCCGCTAAAAAGCGATAGCAGTGTTCAAGTACATCAGTTAAATCCATCTGCTTGCCGAAATGATTTGGTGTGTTAAAAGCCTTTGCTGCACCATGTACCATACCAAGACGATTTCCTCTTGCCTGCACCCTGATGTCAAGTCCTCTTATGCCGATACAAAGCTGTTCGTATATATTCAGATTCTGGCATTTTGAAATATGTGAAAACTGAACATATTTAGTTACACAATCGTGAGTTCCGGTTAAATTAAGTTGGAGCACCTCTGTGTTATCATCAATATTTTCCATCCATGATTTTAAATTCATACTTATCACCAAAAACACTATAACATTTTTGTGAAATAATATCAATTGAAAATATTAATTTATTATTCTATAATTAATTATATAAAGCCATTTTTAGGGGGATGTTATGTTAATATTTTCAACCAAGGGCAAAATCACAACTGCCAATGATAAAACAAATCTTATTCATAGGTTTGATGTGCCTGAAAATGTGGATAAGCTGATAATCAGATACAGCTATTCGCCTAAGACTTTTGAAAACAGAGAAAAGGCAGTTGCCATAATACGTGATTGCTTTGATAAATATGATGAAACGCTTGTGGGGAAGCCTGCAGATTATCTTCCGGTTAAAAATCTGATAACAATTTCGGTTGATGAAAACGGCAAATACCGAGGTGCTGCTCACAGGCAGGTAAATGAGCAGGAGCATATTTTTAGTGCGGACTATGCCTCACCGGGATTTATTAAGGGCAAGCCCGAAGCAGGCGAATGGGACATTATGTTAAATGTTCATTGTGTATGCTGTGATGTGGATTATGCAATTACTGTTGAAGGAGAGGTGGAGTAAATGAGTTATTTACCATGTGAACTGCACTGTCATACCTTGCACAGTGATGGAGATTTCAGCGTTAAGGAGCTGCAGGAGGCAGCACGAGAAAACCATCTTTTTTTAATTGCTTTGACAGACCATAATACAATGTCAGGCTGGGATGAGCTTGATGATTCTATTCTGCCTGTAATAAGGGGCATTGAATGGACCACATATTTTGGTCATATGCTTGTTTTGGGTGCAGGTGAATTTGTTGATTGGCGTGATGCTGTACCTGATAATATTGACGAAAAAATAAAGCAGATTAAAGCCTGCGGAGGACTGGTCGGTGTTGCTCATCCGTACCAGATGGGCTCCCCTGTCTGCACAGGCGGAAGATGGGAATTTAATGTCAGGGATTGGAGAAATGTTGATTACATTGAAATCTGGCACGAGGATATGAATAAAATCAGCAGTGAGAATGTTAAATCTGTTGAGCTTTGGACCTCCCTGCTTGATAAAGGCTGCAGAGTTGCTGCAAGCTACGGCAGAGATTGGCACAGGCTTGAAAGCAATGGTCACTATGGCTGCACATATATTGATATTGACGGTGAGATCACACCTCAGAATGCACTCAGAGGAATAAGAATGGGCAAAACCGTTGTTTCAACAGGAGCAAAATTTTTCTTCAGGGTGCACAGACACGGTAATACATATGCAATCGGTGATACTGTTAAAAGAGGAAATTATATCTTCAGCTTTTTTACTGATCTTCATTCACGTGAAAAGGATGCAGGTGAAGAGTCAGTTGTTTATAAGACGATAAAGGTTATATCAAACGGCGGAAAGGTTGTGCTTGAAACCAGATATAACGAAAAGCATGTAAGACTCAGAATGGAAAAGGGTCAGTGGTACCGTGCAGAGCTTTGGGGAACTGTTGACGGTGAAGCTGTTCCTCTTGCGATAACTTCTCCTATCTATTGCGAATAAGATTGGCAGATTTTGAAAAATTAACACGAATTTAACATAAACTGTATTATAACTTAACTATATATATTTATTATATGAGCTGATTTTAAAAACAAGGGGCGGGAATATGACAATTTTTAACATTTTGACCCTCGTAGGCGGACTTGCACTTTTTCTTCTCGGTATGAACACAATGGGTTCAAGCCTTGAAAAGATGAGCGGCGGTAAGCTTGAGGGAATACTTGAAAAAATGACTAATACCAGAATAAAGGGCGTTTTGCTTGGTATGGTGGTTACGGCTATAATACAGTCTTCAGGTGCGGTTACGGTTATGGTAGTCGGATTTGTTAACAGTGGTATTATGGAGCTTAGTCAGGTTATAGGCATTGTTATGGGTGCACACGTTGGTACAACCGTTACTGCCTGGATTTTGTCGCTGGCAGGTATTGAGGGTACAAATATTTTCCTGAGTCTTTTAAAGCCAAGCTCTTTTGCTCCTATTCTTGCATTTGTGGGCATTATTCTTGTAATGTTCTTTAAAAATGAAAAGAAAAAGACAGTTGGCTCTATTCTTCTGGGCTTCGGCACACTTATGATTGGTATGACAACTATGAGTGACGCTATGGCAGTACTTAAAGAAATACCGGAATTTACAAGCATTTTAACTAAATTTTCCAATCCTCTGCTTGGTGTTGCCGCAGGTGCAATTTTAACAGCAGCTATTCAGAGCTCATCTGCATCAGTTGGTATTCTTCAGGCACTTTCAACAACAGGCGCAATTTCCGTAGGTGCGGCATTTCCGATTATTCTTGGTCAGAATATCGGTTCCTGTGTTCCTGTTTTGTTGTCTTCAATAGGAACAAATAAAAACGCAAAAAGAACAGCAGGTGTTTATCTTTCCTTCAGTGTTATAGGCGTTATTGTTGCTATGGCACTTTTCTATGGTGCCGATGCATTGTTTGGACTGCCTTTTATTCAGAATAAGGTTAGTCCTATCGGTATTGCTGTTATTCACACATTGTTCAATGTGTTCGCCACAATAATTTTATTCCCCTTCGGCAAGCAGCTTGAAAAGCTTATGTGCTTGATTATTAAGGATAAGGATGATGATAAAAAGTCTGAAAAATCTGCAAAGTCAGCAGAAACAGCACTTGTTGATGAAAGATTTATTATTACTCCGTCATATGCACTTGACAAAACAAAGGAAAAGTGCGATGAAATGGCAGTTCTTGCACAAAAGAACATTTTGCTTTGTCTTGATTTTATTAAGATGTATAACAGAAGCAAGGATGAAAAAATCAAATCAAATGAAAAGCTAATTGACAATTTTGAGGATGAGCTTGAAACATATCTTGTAAGAATCAGTACAATGGATTTAAGCGTTGACGATTCTATGAGGCTCAGCAAGCTGTCACATGCAATCGGTAATTTTGAGCGTATCGGTGACTATGGTGTTAATATTTTAAAAACAAAGCGCAAAATGCATAAGGACAGAATACATTTCAGTGACGACGCCAACAGAGAGCTTGATATAATGTCTCGTGCAGTTAAGGAAATCGTAGAGAATTCGACCTCAGCCTTCATTAACGATGATATTGAGCTTGCACGCACAATTGAGCCTCTGGAACAGGTTATCAATAATCTTAAGGCAGAGCTTCGTGCGAAGCACTCAAAACGTATGGAGGAGGGCGAGTGTTCTGTTGAAAACGGTATGCTGTTCTTTGATATTGTAAATTCCTTTGAAAGAATTGCGGACCACTGTTCAAATCTCGCTGTATGTATCATTGAGCTGTCACAGGGCAGCTATCAGACTCATAGTTATCTTAAAGGCGTTAAGACTGCTGAAAATAAAACCTTTATGAAGAACTTTGAAAACTATCTTAATAAATATTCATTGCAGTAAGGTAATGTGTTATGGAAGAAAAGCAACTTGTATATATTGTTGAGGATGATACTTCTATCCGTGAGCTTGAAATGTATGCACTTAAAAATGCTGCGTTTGAGGTTTCGGGATTTACCGATGGCAGGGCACTTATGACTGCTATGGAAGACCGAGTGCCTGATATTATCCTTCTTGATATTATGCTGCCAAATGAGGATGGACTCGATATTTTAAGCAAAATCAGAAATTCTGCACTTTACTGTAATATTCCTGTTGTTATGGTTACGGCAAAAACAAGCGAAATTGATGCTGTAAAGGGTCTTGATATGGGGGCGGATGATTATATCACAAAGCCCTTTGGTGTAATGGAGCTGGTGTCAAGAGTAAAGGCAATACTGCGCCGTCTTGACCGCGGCAAAAAAACAGTGCTAAGATATAAAAGCATTTTGCTGGACGAAAACAAACACACTGTTCTTGTCGATGGTGCTGAAATAGAGCTTACATATAAGGAATATGAAATTTTAAAACAGCTAATCAGAAATAAGGATATAGTCCTGTCACGTGACAGGCTTATGGAAATTGTGTGGGGATATAATTTTGAGCAGGGCAACAGAACGGTTGATGTTCATATTCAGTCACTGAGGAAAAAGCTTGGCTGTGCCGGCGAATATATTAAGACTATAAGAAATGTCGGCTATAAGGTTGGTGATTAAATGACAGGACAAACCTTTAAAAAACTGCTTGCATTCGGATTTTTTCTTATATTTTTAACTGCACTGCTTATTGTATTGGTGTTTCAATCTTATGTTGATGAGCTCAGCAGCAGGAAAATAGCAGAGCTTGCCGTGGCTGTTATTGCTGTATTAGTTGCGGCAATAGTGTGTGCAGTGCTTGTAAGTCTTAAGATAACCAAAAGTATTGTTGAACCAATAGAAAGGCTTGGAAAAAATCCTGATAATATTGAAGCGTTAAAAGGCTTCAGAGAGCTGCAGCCTTTTATTTCTGAGCTTAAAGCACAAAAGAAAAAGCAGAGAGCACTAAGCAAGCAAAAAAAGCAGTTTACGGCTAATCTCTCCCACGAGCTTAAAACTCCTCTTACGTCTATTGCAGGATATGCTGAGCTTATTGAAACAGGTATTGCTAAGGATGAGGATATTAAGCCGTTTGCTGCAACAATAAGAAAGCAGGCACTTCGTCTTGTATCAGTAAGTGAGGATATTATAAAGCTGTCACAGCTTGAGGAAAATGATGAGGAAAATACAGTCAGCTTCAGCTCGGTTGATATTTATGAAATTGCAGGCAGATGTGTGGAGGCTTTGTCGATTAATGCTAAGCTGAGAGATGTTTCAATTTTACTGAATGGCGAAAGCACCTTTGTGAACGGCAATTCTTCTCTGCTTGAAGAGCTGATTTATAATCTTTGCGATAATGCAATAAGATATAATAAGGATAATGGCAGAGTCGATGTTAATATTTTGTCTGATGAAAATGGTGTAACTCTGATTGTTGAGGATACAGGAATAGGTATTGAAGAAAAGTATCAGCAGCGTGTTTTTGAACGGTTTTTCAGAGTTGATAAAAGCCGAAGCAAGGAAACTGGCGGTACAGGTTTAGGCCTTGCAATTGTGAAGCACATTGCCCAATTACACTCAGCAGAGCTTAAGGTTGACAGTAAATTAGGCGAAGGCACGAAAATATCCATATTTTTTAGTAAATAAAATCAAAAAATCTATTGAAAAATATTGCGTTTTAGTATATTATAGAAAAGTAATATACTATAGAAGTAATAC
>JAIDEF010000412.1 GCA_029054965.1 Eubacterium sp. | reverse complement strand
ATATCAACAAATTACTCCTCATTTTTCTAATAATATATTTTATCTGTTTACATACTGCACAGCAATAATAATATCATCAGCAAACATTACAAGAGAAATAATACCGAGGATTCGTGCTGTTGTGAGCCTTTTCTTATTTTCATCATCAAGCTCTGCACCCTTGTATTTAAAAACAAGTCCCACTGTTATGCCCATAACACCAAAGGCAGGATTGATTCCAAGGGTACACACACCGATTATTGACATAATTTTAGCAAGCTTTGACAGCTTTGTAAAAATATCGTTATTCATTCTTACCCTCCAAAATGCCGTACTTGATAACTATACGGTTAATTTTTTTTGCAAATGCTTCGCCGAACAGCAAAAGAAACACTGCTGTTGAAGCACCGAAGGTTAAGCCGAACGGCACACCTGCTGCGTAAATTGACAACACTGACATCATACTGTAATCATTCGTCATCATAAGCACTGAGCTTAAATCAACAATCAAGCCGTAAACTGCAAAGCAGAGTACAAAGCCCGCTATTGCCATCGGAATACGCTTTGCTTTTTTATTAAACATCAGACCTGCTGCAAGTCCGACAATACCCATTGCAACCATCTGGAAGGGTGTCCATATCCCCTGACCGAAAATAAAATTTGACAAAAACGCAGACATAGCACCGATAAAATAGCCGCGTTTTGCACCAAGACAGGCACCGCAGACAATAACAACAGCACCTATAGGCTTAACCTGCGGTATAAGATAAAACACAGCTCTGCTTATAACAGCAACAGCTATAAGCCCTGCAATCAAGGTCAGCTCCCTTGCTGACGGTCGGCTCTTTTCAAATGATACAAAGAACGGAAGCATTGATAAAATCAGAATAACAACTGCAACAAGATAATAGTTTGTATCCGTAAAAAAAAGCTGCCAGATGATGATAAAAACAAATCCTGCCACTGCACAAATCAATAAGAACAGCTTTTTCATAGCAAATCCTCCGTTGAAACAGCAGAGGTTAAATGGGATGCTGTTATTCGTCTTACCTGTGTTGTATAGTAAGTCATACCTGAAAGCACCCGACGTCTTTCACCGGCTATTGTTATAACACCATCAGAAAGAAATGAAACATAGTCAGCAATATCACCCACAAAATCCAAATCGTGTGAAACAATTATTATCGTTTTATTCAGTGATTTCAAATATAAAATCAATTCTTTTTTATAAAATACATCAAGTGCCTTTGAAGGCTCATCCAACAGCAGAATAT
>JAIDEF010000411.1 GCA_029054965.1 Eubacterium sp. | reverse complement strand
ATCCTGATATTACGGCAGATGACTTTGTGTTTGCTTTGCAGAGAGCTGCTGACCCATTAACAGAATGCCCGCTCTTCACAAACATAGCGAGCATTGAGAATGCGTCAGAAATCCATTCAGGCAAAATGACTGCTGACAAGCTTGGCGTTACAGCTAATGATGATTACACACTCGTTATAAAGCTGAGAAGTGCCGACGAAGGATTTCTGAATGCTATGTCCACAGCAGTTGCAATGCCATGTAACCGTGAATATTTCAATGCTACTAAAGGACGATACGGTCTTGGTCTTTCTTATTCAATGTTCAACGGTCAGTTTTATGTAAGCTCTATTCTTGAATCATCGTATATATTAAGAAATAACAAACTTTACACCGGCAGTCATCCGTCCACTGTCAGCGATGTTACACTTAACATTATCAACGAAGAAAGCGATATACCGCAAAAATTAAAAAGCGGCTATTATGACTGTGCCTATATTACAGGCAATGAATACGAAAGCATTGATGATAACAAAATCACCGCAACACCCTACTCAAATAAGCTGTGGGCAATGGTGCTTAACAAAAACAGACAGATTTTCAGCAATTCAGATTTACGCAAAGCAGTATGTCTGAGCATTTCAAATCCTGATACTCAACAGCACAGCTATCTCACTAAGGCAGAAGGACTTACTCCTCCGAGCTGTTTAATCGGAGGCAAGCCTGCAAACGAGGCTATCGGCAATTCTTCATACAGTCAGGACACTGATAAAGCAGTTGAGCTTTGGAGGAAGGGTCTGGAAGAGGAAAAGTATACATCTGCCAATCTCACAGTAATTGCGACTGAGGATATGGAAGCAACTGCAAAACAGCTTGTGCAGGGAATCCAGGGCAGCATAGGCAAGATTTCAAGTTATGGCAAAGAGGGTAAAATATCATTTTCCCTTAAGATTGATGTACTCAGTCAAAAGGATTTTAATATTGCCTTTTCAAATGGTGAATATGATTTGGCATTATATTGCTTTGAGTCAGACAGCCAGAGTGCTGTCACCTTCCTTGGTGACATTATTAAAGGCAATTATTTGGGTGAAATCAACGGAATTGACAGTCTTATTAAGGAAGCGCAGAATGCTGCGGCTAATGATTTAGCAGCAAAATGCAAGGCTGTTGAGGAAAAAATAATAAGTGATTATTCCCTGCTGCCTATATATTATGAAGCATCATATTATGCACAGGCAAAGGGTGTCAGCGGTGTTGATTTCCACCCAGGAAGCGGAAGGGTAAGTTTTGTAAATGCGACAAGAGAAAATTAAAACAGCAATATGCTGGATATTGGTATTTATTTGTATGGGAGTGATATTCTGGCTTTCATCACGAACTGCTGTTGAATCTGCACAGCAGAGCAGCAGCATACTTCAATATTTAATTGAAATATTCGGTGACAACATTTTCACTGACTTTATTGTGAGAAAGCTTGCACATTTTCTGGAATTTACAGGTCTTTGCCTTTTAATGAATACAGCATTGTTTCAGACAAGAAAACGAAAATCATTTATTCTGTCAACTGCTTTAACATCACTTTATGCGATAACCGACGAGGTGCATCAATTGTTTGTTGAGGGCAGAGCCTGCCGTATATCTGATTGGGCAATCGATACCTGCGGTGCAATACTGGGCACAATTGCTTTTGCTGTAATTATGCTGTTAATTTCAAAGGTATTAAAACGCAAAAATACCATTGACAGGAAAATTAATTAGTCTATAATATACATTAG
>JAIDEF010000410.1 GCA_029054965.1 Eubacterium sp. | reverse complement strand
TCCCCCTATGGTAGTCTTTTCTATTCTACCATAGGGGGTCTGTTTTTTCTATTGTCTACTTTTTACGGACTTGTTCACACGATTGCCTCTGTTTCTTTATAATCAAATTTATTTATTTCTGTAAATAATAGCTTCTCTTTCAGGTCCGTTTGAAACCATTGTAATTGGGTAGCCAAGCTCACCCTCAATGAATTCAACATAGTCCCTTGTTTCCTGCGGAAGCTCATTATAATCACGGATACCTCTGATATCACAATGCCAGCCCTTCATTGTTTTAAGCACTGGCTTGCACTTTTTAAGTGTTGGAGTTGTAGGGAAATCCTTAATAATTTCGCCGTCTACCTCATAGCCGACACAAATCTTAATCTCCTCAAGATATGAAAGACAGTCAAGTGCAGTCATAACAACCTGGGTTGCACCCTGGCAGTCAACACCATAGCGTGTAGCAACACAGTCAAACCAGCCAACACGACGCGGTCTGCCTGTTGTAGCACCGAACTCGCCCTTGTCACCACCGTGGATACGAAGCTCCTGTGCCTCATCCTCATCGAGGATTTCACTTACAAATTCACCTGCACCGACTGCTGATGAATAAGCCTTTGTTACAACAACAATATCTTCAATGCTGTGTGGAGGAAGTCCTGCACCAACTGCACCATAGCCTGCAAGTGTTGATGATGATGTAACCATTGGATAGATACCGAAATCAGGGTCTTTAAGAGTACCAAGCTGACCCTCAAGAAGAATGTTTTTTCCTTCCTTAAGTGCGTTTGCAAGATATGTGTGTGTGTCACAAACGTAAGGTGCGATCTTTTCCCTGTATTCAACGCAGGTGTTATAAAGCTCCTCTTCATCAAGCAGAGGCTTATTATATACATGCTTAAAGGTTAGATTTTTTAATGTGCAGATATTACTGATTTTTGCTTTTAAGGTTTCATCGTCAAACAGCTCGTTAACCTGAATACCGATTTTTGCATACTTATCGCTGAAGAAAGGTGCAATACCTGACTTAGTTGAGCCGAAAGCATTCTTGCCAAGTCTTTCCTCCTCATACACATCCTGCAGAATATGATAAGGCATAAGAATTTGTGCTCTTTCGCTGACTAAAAGGTTTGGATTAAGACCAGCCTTTTTAACATCCTCAAGCTCATTGAGAAATTTGTTAATGTCAAGTGCAACACCGTTGCCGATAATACAAGTTGTGTGGTCATAACACACACCTGACGGCATAAGGTGAAAAGCAAAGCGTCCGTGCTCATTGATAATGGTGTGCCCCGCATTAGCACCGCCCTGAAATCTTACGACAATGTCACTCTGACCGGCAAACATATCGGTGATTTTACCCTTGCCTTCATCGCCCCAGTTTGCGCCTACAATAGCTCTAACCATTTTAATTCTCCTAATTTGTTTGTAATAGGACTTAGCAGTCCATAGTTAATTATATTATATGGTGCAAATATTGTCAATTAAATTATTAACACATAAAAGCACAAAATTTTAGTTATTATTGATGTTGTATTGAATATTTTTTTATGATATGATAGATGTAATAAAATAATTTTTAGAGGATTTATATATGAAAATTTATAATGTAATGCAATATGGTGCAAAAGGCGACGGCAAAACAAATGACGCCTTTGCTATCCAGCACGCAATTGATGACTGCTGCAAAAACGGCGGAGGTCAGGTTGTACTGCCAAGCGGACGTGTATTTTACAGTGACTCAATCAGACTGAGAACCAATGTTGACCTTCACATTCAGAAGGGTGCCACTATCAAAGCAACAAGCAATATCGACGGATATATCAGACCGAACAAGCTTATCAATGACCCTAAAACTGCTTTAATCGGCAATCCTGTCACAGGCAAGCCGAGCTTTGTTTTTATTTATGCTTACGAGGCTGACCACTGCACAATCAGCGGCGAAGGCACCATTGATGCCAACGGCCACGCATTTGTTGCAAGAAAAGACCAGTACTATGTAACAGGCGATTTTTACCCGCGCCCTACAGTTATGTATGTTGAAAAGAGCAATCATATAACCTTCAAGGACTTTACTGTAGTTGATGCTCCGTTCTGGACATTACACCCTGCAGGCTGTGACGATGTGCTCATTGACAAAATCAGAATTCTTAACGACCTTGATGTTGCAAACAGTGACGGAATTGACCCGGACCATTGCTCAAATGTAAGAATACTCGGCTGTCACGTTACCTGTGCTGATGACTGTATCTGCCTTAAAGCTTCAAAGGGCAACAGTGAATATGGCCCTTGTGAAAACATTGTTATTGACGGCTGCACACTTATTTCTACCTCTGCCGCTATCAAAATCGGCACTGAGGGTGTAGGTGATTTCAGAAATGTTATTGTTTCAAACTGTGTAATCAGCAAATCAAACAGAGGTCTTTCAATCCAGATTCGTGACGGCGGTAATGTTGAAAATGTTACCTATCAGAATATTATTATTGAAACACGCCGCTTCTGCCCTGACTGGTGGGGCACTGCCGAGCCGATTGTAATTACCACCTTCAACCGTGATGAAAACACCAAGAGCGGCAGCATTAAAAACATCCGTTTCTTCAATGTTACAACAAAGGGTGAAAACGGTGTATTAATCCACGGCAATAAGGATAATATCATTGAGGACATCACCTTTGAAAACTGCCGTGTTGAGCTTACAAAAACAAGTAAATGGCAATGCGGTCTTTATGACCTACGTCCCTGCCTTGACTATGGCGTCGAAAGCTTTGACAACTCTGCATTCTTCATCCGCTGGGCAAAGAATGTAACCATTGAAAAAACTAAAACACGCTGGGGCAGACTCTGCGACAGCTATAAGCATGCAATTGATGCCGAGAATGTTGAAAATCTTTCACTCATCCGCTTTGACGGTCACGCAGTTGACCCAAGTGTTGACGACTTCAAATTTGAAAATGTTAAGGAGAACTGAAATGATTGAATTAAAGGGTTATAAGGTTAATAAGCTTGAAATCGAAAATAAGGTAAAGCCCGGAACACAGCTTAAACTGCAAAATCAGCTTAAATATAACGTAAATTATCTTGATGACAACAAAACCTGCATCGGTATTATGGAGCTGAGAGTTGCAGATGCTGACCTCAATCCGTTTGAAATAAAAATTGAAATGGTAGCTGAATTCAATTATGGTGCAGAGGACGAGAAGCCCGATATCCACACCGGCTCCTTTGACCAGCTTTTCCCGTTTGTCAGACAGATTGTGCACACTGTCACAGGCTATACAGGTATGCCCGGCCTTATGATTCCGATTATGAAATTGAATAAGGAAACTGTAAGAATCAATGAGCAAAAAGAAACCTCACCGTTGAATTGATGTTATGTCAGAATTGCCAAAACGAAAACCGAATCGGTTAAAGAGTCATGATTATTGTGACGGAACGTATTTTATTACTATATGTACAGAGAATAAAAAATGTTTATTATCACAAATCGTAGGGGCGGATACCATCCGCCCGAATACGGTAAAATTAACAATGTATGGTAAAATTGTTGAAAACGCAATTAATAATATACCAACAATATACCCAAACTGCCGTGTTGATAAATATGTTATAATGCCCAACCACATACATTTAATTTTGTCAGTCAATCATTCAGACGGGCGGATAATATCCGCCCCTACGGTGATTGGACAATTTAAGCGATATGTTACAAAAACAGTTGGTTTTTCAATATGGCAAAAAGGCTTCTACGACCACATTATACGTGACTACGAGGATTACATAACAAAGGCACAATACATTGAAAATAACCCTGCAAAATGGCAGGAGGACAAATATTATGCTTAACACCCACAGCTTAGCTATGGGTGTTTTATTTTAATCTTCTTCAAAATAATGATTCATCAAGTGCTCATATTCCTTGCAATACGCGCGAAGGTCCTCTATAGCATCCTGAAGATTAAATAAAATTTCCTCAGGCTTGTCCTCATTATTATCAATAACTAAATTGATAAACAGACTCAGCCGATATGTCAGGACATTTATTTTTACAAACCTGTCAATCGACCTTCTGTGGGAACGTTTTAATTTTTGATAGTATTCATATTCTTCTTCATTAATCAACACGTCATCCCCTATTTGTAAAACATTCATAATATCCCTCCTTTCGCGATTATAATGCCACACTTTAATAGCTTTTGCAACACTTGTGTAGCATTTTGTGATAATATTATTTTAAAAGGAGGAGTTAATATGCACTATACACAACGATTGGAAGATTTAAGAAAAGATAAAGATTTAACTCAAGAGCAAGTAGCCCAACTGCTTGAATTACCAAGAGAGCAATACAGAAGATACGAAACAGGACTTAACGAAATCAAAGCAAGCTTTATAATTAAAGTATGCAAATTCTATAATGTTTCAGCAGATTACTTATTAGGCTTTACCAATACCTACCATCCTCTGCCGAAAGATTAAAAAAGAGAGAAGATTAATCTTCTCTCTTTTTACTTTCCTCAGGCATATACCAGAAGGAATTGAATTTATGAATATATGTTCTTGCACCTTTCGGCATCTGAACAGCAGCATTGAACACATTATAATAATCACCGGCACCCATCCCGATTGAAAATGCACCCAAGGCACTAAAAAAGAACAAACCCGGAAAAATCATACCTATTATATAAGGTATAAAACCGAACACAATATTCGGCAGCAGTGCCATAAAAATAAATCTGCTCTTTGACATAGTTTCAGGTCCGACAACAAAAAGCATTCCCTGCTTCCAGTTTGTATATAGATAAACATCATTTTTAAAGCATACAGCATGCAGCAGCTCATGAGGAAACAGCAAAAGCATTGATGAAACACACCCCAGACCAAACTTAACAGGACTGAAATCAGTACCGCTTCTTATAACCGCCGCAACCACCGATACAGCAATAATCACAAACCCCGCCACATTGCAGATTATCGACAGCGTTTTTGTGTCCTTCGCTTCCTTAAAAGGCACGGCATTCGGCATATGCTCATTATGCGGAAGCGAATCAGGGTTCAAATCATATTTACCTTTGTAGTGTAATTTCATAAAAATACTCTCTTTATTTATTTTTTACATCATAAAGAACGTCGGGATAGTCACTCATAATACAGTCAGCACCTATACTGATTAAGTATTCCATATCCTCTTCATCATTAATTGTCCAATACTGCACGGCCATATCGTGCTCGTGTGCATAGTTTATAACCTGTGCAGTTCCTGTATTAAGTCCAAAGGTATTATACGGTGCACCATAAGGAATCTGCAGAACATTGCATGGCGGCTCATAGCTTTTGCTGTTTGTAATTGCAGCAAAATAGAACTTAAGCACCTCGGTTATACCTGTACTTCTTGCCATATCCGGATAATTTTCATCAACATACTCGCTGACCTCTGCATGGAAGGTACCGAAAATTACACGGTCAAGCAGATTTTTTTCAACAAGAATCTGATAAAGAATATCAACACCCTTTCTTCCTAAATCATCACTGTTTTTGATTTCAATAATATACTTATAGTCACCCTTTGAGTTTAAGTAGTCAAGAACGTCCTCAACCCTTAAAATTCTTAAATCATCAGTAGGCTCGCTCATATCTGCAAAAGGCATTTTGCCGTCCGGGTCAACAAACTTAGCACCGATATTGAGCTGTCTTAACTCCTCATAGGTTTTGGTTTCAGGTCTGACATCTGTTTCACCAAAAACCTCTTCAACATTTGAAGTTCTGTCAAGGGTATCATCGTGCAAAAGAACCAAAACATCATCTTTAGTGATATGCAAATCAAATTCAAAAACGTCGATGTTGAAGCTGTCATTCTCAGCACAGTTTTTGAAAGCCATCAATGATTCCTCAGGAGCAATACCGCCTCCGCTTCTGTGAGCAGATATATCGGTTTCGGCAAGGATATAAGGATTTTGCGTGTCATACTGTTTAACCAATGACGGATCTGATTTATGCTTTCCTGACACTGTCATAAGAATAGCTATTGCAGCAATGACCGCAACAATAATCACCAATGCTTTCAGTGCCTTTTTACTTTTTGTTTTAGTTTTTATTGCCATAAAATCCACCCCTTAACAAATATTTCTAATTATTATATTATTTCATATTTGGACAAATGTCAAATATTTTTTAACTATGGCTTGACTTTTGGAAAATAAAGACTATAATTAGAATTAGCACTCGGCACAATAGAGTGCTAATTACCGGAAAGGAAATGATTATATGAGAAAAAAGCAATTCAAAGCAGAGTCTAAAAAACTCCTTGATATGATGATTAATTCAATTTACACTCACAAGGAAATTTTTCTTCGTGAGCTTATTTCAAATGCAAGCGATGCTATCGATAAACTGTATTTCAAATCGCTGACCGACGACAGTGTTAAGCTTGCACGTGATGATTTTAAAATCACAATTGATATAGATAAAGATAACAGAACGCTCACCCTCACCGATAACGGTATTGGTATGACTGCAGAAGAGCTTGAAAACAACCTTGGCACAATTGCAAAAAGCGGTTCACTCAACTTCAAAAAAGAAAACGCCGACAATGAAAATGCACAGGACATTTCCGTAATCGGTCAGTTCGGCGTAGGCTTCTACTCCTCCTTTATGGTTGCAGATAAGGTTGAGGTTGTGTCTAAGGCATTTGGCGAAAGCACCGCAAACAAGTGGACATCCACAGGTGCAGACGGCTACACAATTGAAGAATGCGACAAAGAGGATGCAGGCACAGTTATCACCCTTTATATCAAAGAAGATAATGAGAACGAAAGCTATAGCGACTACCTTGAGCAGTACAAAATTGACGAGCTGATTAAGAAATACAGTGACTATATCCGCTACCCCATTCAGATGGAGATGAGCCACCAGGTACCCGACCCTGAAAAAGAAGGCGAATACATTACAGAAATTGCTGTCGAAACGCTCAACTCAATGGTGCCATTATGGAGAAAGTCAAAGGGTGAAATCAAGACAGAGGATTACAACAGCTTCTATAAAGAAAAATTCATGGACTACACCGACCCTCAGCTTGTAATTCATTCAAAGACAGAAGGACAGGCTACCTTTGATGCATTGATGTTCATTCCTGAAAATCCGCCATATGATTTCTATTCAAAGGAATATGAAAAGGGCCTGCAGCTTTATTCAAACGGCGTACTCATAATGGATAAATGCGGTGATTTGCTACCTGATTATTTCAGCTTTGTTAAGGGTCTTGTTGACAGTGCAGATCTCAGCCTTAACATCAGCCGTGAAATGCTTCAGCACGATCATCAGCTCAAAATCATTGCTAAAGCAATTGACAAAAAGCTGAAAAACGAGCTTAAGAAAATGCTCAACAACGACAGAGAGAAATATAACAAATTCTTCAAAACCTTCGGCTTGCAGCTTAAATACGGTGTATACGCAAACTACGGTATGGAAAAGGAAGGACTCAAGGACTTCCTTATGTTTGAAACCTCAAACGGTGACGGCTACGCAACTCTTAAGGAATACGTCGGCAGAATGGCAGACTCACAGGAAAGCATTTACTACGCCTGCGGTGAAAGTGCCGAAAAGATTGCGCTTCTTCCACAGCTTGATGCCGTTAAGGAAAAAGGCTATGAGGTTCTTTATTTCACAGACGAGGTTGACGAATTTGCAATCCAGATGCTGATGGAATATGACGGCAAGCACTTTGCAAACATCTGTAAGGATGACCTTGACCTTTCAACCGATGCTGAAAAAGAAGCAATCAACAAAAAGAACGAGGACTCAAAGGATTTACTTGAAAAAATGAAGGAAGCACTTGGCGACAAGGTTTCATCAGTTAAATTCTCAAACAAGCTTGGCAATCATCCTGTTTCACTTTCTGCTGAGGGCTATGTTTCACTCGAAATGGAAAAGGTGCTTAATCAGATGCCGAACGGCGGACAAGGAGTAAAAGCTCAGTTAGTGCTTGAGGTCAACTCAAACCACCCTGTTGCAGATAAGCTTGAAAATGCAGACGATGAGCAGTTAAAGAAATATGTTACCCTGCTTTATTCATCCGCAAGACTTATTGCAGGTCTTGACCTTGATAATCCGACAGAATTCAGCGACATTTTAGCTGAAATGATGTAACATAAAACACCCGATGATTTTAAAAATCATCGGGTGTTAATTTTTTATTTTATTCTGCAGCCTTTGCCGCTGCTTCTTTTTCAGCTCTGCGGGCTGCTCTTTTCTTTTTAGCCTTATAGCCCATAAGCTTATCAAGATGTTCATCAGGTGTTACACAAGTACCGAGTGTAACCGTATTCCTGCCGTAAATTCCATGGAAATCTGAGCCGCCTGTTAAAATAAGCTTATGCTTTTTGCAAAGCTTGCTGATTTCCTCAATATTCTCATCAGTAGCAGACGGATGCCATACCTCAGCACCATCAAGTCCCATTTCAATATATTTTTCAAGCTCAGGAATATTATTGTATTTATACGGGTGTGCCAAAACAGCTACACCGCCTGCACCGTGAATTTCCTCAATAACCTCTTCAACAGAAGGATACTTGATCGGCGCAAGAAGATTAGTTGAGCTTTCAGGCGAAAACAGTGCGTCATAAAGCTCACCATAAATTTTATTAGTATAGCCTGCATCCATAAGTGCATGCATAATATGCTGTTTAAAAAGATTAGTAGAGCCTGAAGCATGACCAACTATAAAATCATTAGATACAGGAAAACGTGCAGCAACCTTCAGCATCATTATCTGACCTGCTCTTTTTCTTGCAACAGAGGTGCGTTTACAAATACCCTCAAGCCTGTCAGGCTTTTCAGCTAAATAGCTGATAATATGTACTCTTTTACCTGCCTCATTGTCAAAGGCTGAAATTTCAACTCCCGGAATAACAGTAATGCCGTATCTTTTACCGATAACCTGACCCCTTACTGTACCCGCAAGGCAGTCATGGTCTGTTATGGCAATAGTATTAATTCCGCTTTTCTGAGCAATAACGATTAAATCCTCTATTCCGACTGAACCGTCACTGAGTTTGGTATGACAATGTAAATCTGCTGCCATAATTAGTTATCTCCTTTCAAAATCGGTGGGATTATGCTTAAATTCCATCAGTGAGCAATCACTCACTAAAAATAAATACCATATTAATAATAACATTAAAAAATAACTTTTTCAAGACAAAAAAGTACATTTTAGTACATTGTATAAAAAAATGTCCAATAACAATGAATAAGTATTATTTTTCTACAAATATTTATTCAATTTGCTAATCGGCAGACCAACCACATTAAAATAATCACCGTCTATTTTTTCTACAAGAAGTGAGCCCTTTCCCTGTATTCCGTAAGCACCTGCTTTATCGTCACATTCACCTGTTGCAGTATAATTATTAATTTCATTTTCTGATAATTCAAAAAACTTTACTTTTGTTTCGACAGAAAACGTAACAGTATTTTCAGGCTTTATAACAGTAACACCTGTGAAAACACTGTGGTATTTTCCGCTAAGACTTTTAAGCATTTCAACCGCCTGCTGTCTGTCGCACGGCTTGCCAAGAATTTTACCGTCAACCGCAACAACAGTATCTGCACCTATAATGGTATCCGTTCCATTATTAAAAGGCTCAGCTTTTATCCTTGACAGATATTCAACAGCATCCTGCGGTGATATTCCTTTCGGCAGAGTTTCGTCAACATCTGCACTTTTTATTTCAAAATCTGTTGTGATAAGGGATAAAAGCTCCCTGCGTCTTGGAGATTTTGATGCAAGAATCAGCATTAAAATGTACCTCTCTGATATAGTCCTCTTGTATATTTAAAATCAGGCTTTCCGCCTTTTTTATACAAATCAATTATACGGCTTACCTCATCAGCCGTTTCGGTTGAAAAATAGAAATGAACGAAATCCGTTTTAACCTCTCTGAGTCTGTCGAGCATATAAATCGGATGTGTGTTGAGCATTTCAACACAAGGGTATTTTGAGCAAAGCACCTCAAATTCATATCCCTTTCTGTCGGTCAGCTTACCCTGCTTTGCACATTCATAACAGCCGATGCTGTTTTTTATCGGGCAGTTTCTTGTAAGCATTAACGGCATTTTACCATAAACAATTACGCCTGTGTTTTCTGCATTTATCTTATTAGCCTGATCCAGTGTAAGCTCAAAGGATAAAATCGGATTATCAATCATATTCGCACTTTCGCTGTTATAAATATTCAGACCAAAATCACCGAACACCTCAAAACCCATTTCTTTCGCAAGGGTATAGCTGCCGATATTTCCGCAAAGAGCCTTAGAAACACCTGCTTTTTTCAGTTTGGTTAGCTGTTTTTTTATTTCATCCTCAACACCAAATAATCCTCTGGGAAGAACAACACCTGCTCGATTGTCAACAAAATCCTCAAGACTGCTGTCAAGCGGTATAAAAACATTTTTAAACGGATGTCTGTCAGGAATCTGCTCTGCAGATTTGAAGGAGGCAGTAGCATAAAGAACCGCATTTTTATTTGCAGGAACAGGATTTGACAAAGGCTTGGCAACAACTGTAATCTCATTCTGCTTTTCAATTTCTTCAACTGCTTTTCGCCTTAGTTCATTTATTTTTGAAACAGGCAGAATCAATCCGTCATCCAGTGTAACTTCGATATTATTCGCATAGAACTGTGTGCCGCCAAGCTTGGACAGCCTTGATGAAAGAGCTTCTTCCGTCATAGGCTTATTAATTGCCTTTTCAGGTATGTCACCAATAACTGTAACTGTTTTGCCCAGAGCTGATGCAGTTAACTGACAAGGCTTGCTATCAAGGCAAGTAAATTGAATATCCATAGGCAAAAGCGGATTTTCATTATCATAATTGTGACTTATGTCCTTGAGTACATCCTTGGCAGAAACAACATCCTCCTTCTGCCTTGTACCGAACATATCCGCACCGAGATTCGATGTAAAATACCCGTCGGTAAAGCCGCTGCGTGAAAAAATACTTTTCAGCTTATAGCTGTCACTATTTGAGTAACTGCCGTCAATGGCATTTTTAACTGCTGTGACTGCCGCGCTCACATATTCGGGACGCTTCATCCTGCCCTCAATTTTCAGTGACACAATGCCGTCGAGTTCGCCAAGGTGTTCAATCAGGCTCAGATCCTTGAGAGAAAGGGCGCACTCTGTTTTATCACCCTTAGCAGTGAAGGGCAGACGGCAGGGCTGAGCACACAATCCTCTGTTACCGCTTCGTGAACCGATAACAGATGAAAGATAGCATTGACCCGAAACGCACATACAAAGTGCACCGTGCACAAACATTTCAAGCTCCAAATTTGTGCTCTGTCTGATTTCCTTAATTTCATCAAGGCTCATTTCTCTCGGCAGAACAATGCGTGAAAAGCCCATTTCCTCTGCCGCTTTTGCACCCGCAGGAGTCATAATACTCATCTGCGTTGAGCCGTGCAGCCTCGCCTGAGGGAAATGCTCCCTTATCATTTTTGCAGCACCGATATCCTGAATAATAAAAGCATCAACGCCTGCCTCCAATGATTTTTTAACAGTATCGTAGGCAAGCTCCCATTCATCATCACTTATTAAAATATTTAAGGTTAAGTAAACCTTAACCCCTCTTTTATGGCAGTAGTCAACTGCTGTTTTTAGTTCATCATAATCAAAATTGCCGGCATTTCGGCGAGCGTTAAAGGCTTTCACCCCGAGGTAAACACCATTAGCGCCGCTGCGAACACCGGCAATTAAGGACTCCATACCGCCGGCAGGAGCCAAAATTTCAAATTTCATATGTTCCTGTTAATTCCTATCTGTTTGCAAGCTTGTTTCTTAAATCGGAGATTTCTCTGTTAAGGCGCTCAACCTCACGTCTTGCAACCTCAACCTCCATTCTTGCTCTGGCACTTTCCTCAAGATAATCTTTAATCTGCACTCTTAAATTATCACTTGATGCAGAAGCCTTTTTGCAGGCATCTGCCTGGTCAAGAGCCACAAGCACAGCCGCCTGTGTCATTGACAGTGAAGTGTTTGAATTGCATATTGAGCGGATTTCGTTGTTAATCTGTTCAGCCAGATTTTCTACATATTCAGGGTCATCCTCTGTAACGATAGTGTATGATGCACCGCCGATTTTAACCTGAACTCTGTTTTTATTCATAAGTTACACCCTCAAATTCATCGACAAATTTTTGCTTATTTCAGTATAACAGTAAAAAATAAAATTGTCAATGTGATTACATATTAGTATTATAAATAATTTTCATATAATTAAACAAAACCCACGAACAAAATGTTCGCGGGTTAATCTTTTTATGAACAAACGCCTGTGTTGCTGCAGGTGATTGTCAGTGTTTTGTTGACTGTTTTAATAGGAAGACCTAACGCATATTTCTTAACTGTAAAAGTACCTGTTGCCTTATTACCGCTTTTTGACGGAACTGCTGATGTTACTTTCCATTTATCATTATAGATTTTTGACGAAGTTGTTGCATTTGTACAGGTAGCCGAGCTGCCTGTGTAACTGAATGTAGCATTCAGTGTAACAGTCCAAGCCTTAGTGTTATCACTTTCGTAATAATCTGCTGATTTACTTTTGCTGACTGTTTTAGCAGCAAAGGTTGTTATTGTGCTTTCCGTAATTCTTGTAACTATGTAACTGCCGTCATCAAAGTACTCAATATAGCTGTCTGTCACAATTTCATCATTTGCTAATGCCGTGTTCGGACATAAAACAGCAATCATTAATATTACCGATAATAAAGATATTATTTTTTTCATTTTAAATCATCCTTTACACAATGCCGCCTATAACTTCACCCTCAACGGTTTCGTCATGCATATATTCAACCATATATGTCTTCGGCTCTTCAACATAAGGGTGAAACACTGTAAACAACAACGCACCTAACCATATAAGCAATGCTGCAATCACACCTACAATAATTGTCCTGCCGAAATTCATACGTATTTTAATCTTTTTTAAGTCTGCACCCTCCAGAAATGAACGTGAAATTTTTTCAGGCTCACCGAATCGGTCACGGATATCATCCATAGTGACATCTTCCTTTTCATCAACAAAATCATTGATGTCATTCTTCAAATCCTTCAAAAATTTTTGCCTTGTCCGCCAGTCGCAGATTAAATAAGACTTTACATCAATTATATACTTGTTAATTTCTCTGTTCAATGACTTATGCTTCATATATTATCATCTCCGATTCTGTCAAGAATTTTGTTGATACTGTCAGTAACAGAATCATAGTCGGCAAGGATTTCCTTGTAATACTCCCTGCCTGCATCCTCCAGATGATAATACCTTCTTGTTCTGCGTTTGCCGACCTGCTTCGTATAGTCAGTTATATAGCCCGCCTCTGTCAGCCTGTAGAGAATAGGATATAAAGACCCTTCCAGCATAGTGTATACACCATCGCTTTTTTCTGAAAAAGCCTGTGTAATCTGATAGCCGTAAAGGTCTTCCTTACTAAGCAGATAAAGCACCAGCATTTCCGCTGTACCGCGCTTAAAATTGTCAACTGTCTGCCCCATAAAATCACCATCTTTAATATATTTGACATTCTATCACATTATACTTTTATAGTAAATACTTTTCCTGCAAATATATTGTTGACAAATTAAAACATTTGTGGTAATTTTAATTTAGAGGTATTATACCTAATTTTTCATAAGGATGTGATTCCGATGGAGCATATAGTAAATTCATAAAAACAAAAACTTTACTTTGAAAGGAATTAAGATTATGAAAAAGATTATTTCCGTAATGATGGTTATGATGCTGACTTTTGCATTTCCGTCACAGGTGTCAGCCGAAGAATCTCCGACATTAGAAAGTATTGCCGACAGTATAATTGAAATCACAACTGATAATACAAACGAAAATCCAACCACAACATACAATAACGTAGAAGAATTTGTTAATGAAGTACATAACCAAATACCCGATATTGACGATTTGGAGCTTGCTAATTTTATTATGGACTACACAGGTCAGGAGGAGTTAGAGGTTGCAGATGAGGAAGCATTAAAGTATTTAGGCTTTAAAGAAATCATTGTATCGGAAGATTACATAAAAGTTGACGAAGCAGGCAACACCGAGTCAATGACACAGGATGAAATGACACTGGCAATGTTCAGGGATGACTATGGCATTTCGCCACTGGCAAATCCTTCGACATCTAATAATGGTTATATGAAAATGAAGCATGTTGTTTCCAGAGAAACAGGCGTATTAAGTGGAAATAAGGTCGGCTATCAAATTGCTGTATATGCACATTGGTTAAAAATGCCTTTATGTCATTTTGAAGATGTATTAGCTCTCTATTTTAGCTCCGGTGCTTATGATTCAAATCATGAGGTTTACGGTAAATTAGAAGAAACTATTGTTTGCTGTGATTCTACTTACAAATACAAAACTCAGGTTTGGAAAACAGCTGACAAACCTGATTATCACACCAACAAAAATGTTACCGTTGACAACATCGTAGGAAACGCTCAGGGAATCCGCTTTAAACTTAAAAGTGCCGCAATTTACCTTTGCCCAAGAACAATAGCAGCCAATAATCACATGCGAACTGTTACTGATATATTAACATATATGAGCTATGGCATTAGAGTAAAATCAAAAGATGATTGCGTAATACAAGCCGTTTATGGTCACAAAAGAATTTCTATCGGCAGTATAGGAGTAAGTGCATCAGCAAACGGTGTTAGTTTATCACTGAGCCCCAAAACTTCTCTTGATGAATATCGAGCAGATAAGTTACTATTTACAGCTATATAATTATGAAATTTAGATTAGAGGTATTGCTATGAAGAAAAATCTCGGAATAAAGTTGCTGCTATTTGGCATTGCACTGATTATATTTTCCTTTTATTCACTGTCCTACGATGCAGGTCCACATGGATTTTGGAACGGGTTGATTGTTCAGAGCGTTTATTTATCAAAATTCGCAGGCTTAATCCTTTGCATTGCAGGTTTGTTTTATAAGGAAAAATAAATTGAAGTATAAAATATGGAGAATAGC
>JAIDEF010000041.1 GCA_029054965.1 Eubacterium sp. | reverse complement strand
TGTGTCAATCTACACCAAAGCCACACCACTCTCATCCTCAAGGTCTTTGTCATTATCTTCAATTCTCCAATAGTCCCCTATTGTTATATCTGAAATTCTTTTGGTATTTTTATAATGGCAATTAAAGCATGATGGTCTTACTATCAAATGTGAAAAAAAGAGCTTTTTAAATTTATCTGATGATTTTTTCTCCCCATTAATTGTCAGTGTTTCAATGTGAGCACGCCATCCGAAATTAGCTTTATCACGAAAATCAACAGCATCTATGCTCTCAACATCTGCCACTGCATTCAGATAATCACTCCATACCATCGGCGACGGAACACCATGGCATATTATATCAATAGTAATCAGCTTAGACAAATCTGTCTTGCTTACCTTTAAAAAATTGACTAAGCCTTCAATCTGACAAGGAGTTCCTGAAAAAAGCACTGTCTTTCCCAAAATCAAATCATTTTTTACATCTTTAAAGCTATCACCGATGTTGCTTTGAATATATTTTGAGCCTCTGAACAAATCACGCTCAGCCTTAGTTTCGGCACGTCTGTGCTCAGCCAAAAAGAAATCATTAAGAGCACAGCCATATACCGCCCCGCCGTCATTCAGCACAACATCGGTTACCGCCGTAAACATTCCGCCTGAGCGTGAAGCTGCACGTATATCCTCATTATTATGTTTTATACCATACACAATTGAATTCAACGCCATACATCAATCTTTCTTTCTCTTAAACACAAAATTATTCATTGTTACAACCAGCTTGTTTACAATATATCCGAGCAGTATGGATATCAGCAATATAAGCAGAATGGAAACATTTGAATCTACATTTTCTTTAACAAATAGTCTGAGCAGCATCAGATGTATCAGATAGATTTCAAAAGAGATTTTTCCGATGCTTTTCAGCACAATGCTGTCGAACTGACATAAGCCTGTAACGGCATAAACTGCAGCTGCCAGCACACAGGCTGAAAGAAGCCTTAACGGTCCCTGCATCAGTTTTGTCTGAAGCACAAAAAGCACGGCAAAAGCGGCACCTGAAATTGCAAAGACTGCTCCATAAATTTTTTTGGACTTAAATTCAGGAATATATTTTGCAAACAGCATACCAAGGGGAAAACACAAAACACTTGTGTACCACATAGATTCAAAGCCTATTCGCCAGGTCAGAGCTGCATATACCAACAATACCGCAAAGGTTATTATTTCTTTATATTTATCGGATATCAAAAAGGAAATCGCCAAAACAACATAGCACAAAATCTGTATTTTTGGATACCAGCTTGTCCATGTCGGCTGCGTCAATGTCAGAGCATCCTTCAGCAATTCGGCAACGGACATCCCGTCCTTTACGGAAAAAACCTTGAAAAGAACTATATTCATTAAAAAAACAATTATGAAATCAAAATAAATTCTCAAACTGTGACGAGCTGTCCACGCCGTAATAGCACGAACGTTCTTTTTAGAGGGAGGCATTGTACACAGCGAATAATAACAGCCATATCCTGAAAACAAGAAAAATATTGCCGTTAGTGCATATCCGCTTTGCTTAACAGGCATCTGCAGAATGCCCAGGCTGTCAAAATACTGTGAGCAGTGATGAAGCACAATACCAATGATTGCTGCACCTCTCAGAGTCATTGTACTGTCCCTGTTCATTGCCTTAAGCTCAACTGACTTTTTATTTTTTATATACGACGGCATCTTAAATAACAGCAAAAAAGCCACCGCAAATAGTATTACATAAAAAGATATCATATCTTCATCCTCTTAACTCACAATTCTTTTTCAAGCAGATTTACTATAAAATCAACTACTCTTTTTGAAGACTTGTCATCAGCATATTTATGTGCAAGATGCAGATTGTCCTGCCTTTGCACTTTCATCAAATCTTCATTCTTTGATATACGTTCAATGAAGCCGCATAAATCATTTACATCGTACAATTTTTCTCCACCGGATAACATCTTATCAATATCAACGGCAAATCCCTCATTCTGATTAAATTCATCAAAATCCTCCCAGCATAAACCTATAGGCTTATCACAAAGCAGATAATCGTAGTATACTGAGGAATAGTCTGTTATTAATGCATCAACACTGCGAAGGAGTTCATAATTAAGAACATTCTTTTTTTCAAGAAAATCATTTGTAATAAACATAATATTACTTAAATCAATCTTATTAAACTTAGATACATCCTGAGAAAAATGAGGTTTTAAAACAAGCAAAACATTACTTTTTCTTGCAAATTCATTAACCTCAATAGCCTTGTTCTCATCATGAATAATCGGAACAGAGCTTGAACTTGTAACAGACTTACCGTTAAGACTGTGCTGACGCCAGGTCGGCATCCAATAAATAACTTTGTCAAATGCTCTGTCTTCAAACACACTATGTAAATCAATTTTTTCATTGAACAAATCATCATTACGAGGATAGCCAAGAGTTACATACTGTGCGTTATTTTTCTCAGGCTCCTTTAAATTCTCTTCAAAAACATCAGATAATCTGACAAGATAATCCGTCCACACAGGCGAACCATAGCCATGACTTTTTATGCACTTTAAAGGTGAACCATGAGTAAGATTTATATATATTTGGTCATCTCTTCTCTTTTTTATATGATGATTGCAGATAATCATAACCTTAGCGGTACTGAAAACATACAGTTTATAAATTCTTGTTAAAAGCTTTTTAACAGAATTACCGCAATAAGCATTTAAAACCTTGACATTTTTATTTCCTGTCAATTCTTCACGAATTGCATAATAGTTATCAATTGCTGTTGTATCATGAGAAAATACATTCCAGATAATTTTATAATTCTGATTTACACCTTGTCTTATCA
>JAIDEF010000409.1 GCA_029054965.1 Eubacterium sp. | reverse complement strand
TCTGACAGGAGGTATTAAAGCATATACAAATGGTGTTAATTCAGCACGTGACGGAGCATCAAAACTTGCCGAGGGTACAAATGAATTAAATTCAAACGTCCCTGTGTTAACATCAGGCATTAAAGAACTGTCAAATGGAGCAACCCAACTGGCTGACGGTGCCAAAACACTTAATAACGGCAGCAGCAGTGTAACTGATGGTGCAAAAACACTTAATGAAGGTATGACCACACTGAAAAACGGCACAGATGCAATGCTTGACGGAACTAAACAGCTTGACAGCGGTATCAACACTGCTGCCGATGGTGTGGACAACAGCATTGTTGATACAAATAAAGAGCTCAAAGCATTGGCGGGTCTTGCTGAATACGGAGCAGAACCGGTTACAATCGAGAACGAATATATTCAGCCTGTTGCAAATTACGGCTCCGCATTTGCACCATACTTTATGGGTCTTTCACTATGGGTTGGCGGACTGATGATATTCTTCGGTATTTATCTTGATTACAACAAAAAGATAAAATGACTCACTAAAGATTCTGATAAGCCGGTAATAAGAGAAATAAGCTTTTTAGCAATCAGCTCATTACAGGGTATTGCTCTTGCTTTTGTAATTCAGGTTATTTTAGGAATTACCGTTAACAATCCCCTGCTTCTCTATTTCTCCTGCTGGATTACCGCTCTTGCTTTTATGTCAATAGTTCAATTTTGTATTGTACATCTTGGCAACGGCGGAAAATTCATTGCACTTCTTCTGCTGATTTTACAGCTTACATCCTGTGCAGGAACATTCCCGATTGAAACTCAATCAGCCTTTTTCCAGACAATATTCAAAATTCTGCCCATGTCATATTCAACATTACTGTTCAAGGAGGCAATCAGCGGAACAGCAGGCAGTGAAGCATTAAGATGCTCTCTTGTTCTTCTGGCTTACTTTGCAGCATTTATGATAATCAGCGGAATCTGTCATTTTATCAAAACAAAAAAATCAAAAAGAGAATATGCTGAATTAACAGCATAAACACAAAAGACCTTGTAAGCATATCGCTTACAAGGTCTTTTTACATATTAAAACAGTGTTTTCTTCATCCACTGGTGCGGACAATCCTCATCAAAATCACTTTCACCAAATGGCGCATAGCCTGATTTTTCATAAAACGGCATTGCTCTGCATTGGGAGTGAAGCAAAACACTTTTGCCGCCTGCTTCTTTTATCAGACGTTCTGCTTCCGCCACAAGCATTGCCCCAAAACCATTACCCCTGTATTCCTTAAGGGTTGCAAGCCTGCCAATAAAATATTGATTATTTTCGCAGTAAAACCTGCAGACAGCAGCAGGCTGATTATCGCTGTAAAGAACAAGATGAGTTGATATATTATCTATATCGTCAAATTCCTCACAAAAGCCCTGTTCATCAACAAAAACTGATTTACGGATATATTCTGCATCCTCAGGCAGAACAGTAAATTCTTTTATTATAATATCTTTTTCCATAAAGACCTCATCTTAATTTAACTATTTAATTAGAATATTTTATTCAAAAACATAAACCCTTGTTTCATAAGGTCTTAATTTAAAACCGTTACCCTGAACGGTAGGATTATCGTAGTTACAAAGAATCGGCTTGCCCTCGTCAAGATTGAAACCCTTTGGTGCTTCAAAGGGAACACTGCTCTCACTGAAGGAATTGATAACAAGAAGTCGTTTTCCAAGATAATTACGCTCATAGACATAGAGCTTATCGGAATTTTTATAATGCTCTTTATAATCACCGAATATAGCGACCTCATTTTCCTTCTTGAACTTAATAAGTGCCTTGTAGTGATTGAGAATTGAATCAGGATCCGCCATTTCCTTTTTAGCGTTAATCTGCTTATAATTCGGATTAACAGGGAACCATGGTGTACCGCTTGTGAAGCCTGCATTCTCGCTGTCATCCCACTGAATCGGAGTACGTGAATTATCACGTGTTGATTTGACAGCCCAGTCCCATGCTTTGTCCTTGTTAAGATGCACCTTATTAACAGCGACGTTATAATTATTTTTCATAAATACATCGACATAGTCATCAAGGCTTTCGTGCTTAATATTGAGCATGCCAAGCTCCTGTCCTTGATATATAAACGGTGTACCCTGCTGCAGCATATACATATTTGCAAGCATTTTGCCTGACTCAACTCTGTATCTTTCACTTCCGTAGCGTGAAATAATACGGGGATGATCATGGTTTTCAATGTAAAGCGTGTTCCACGCTCTGCCTCTCAGCTTTTCCTGCCAGGAGGAAAAAGCTCTTTTCATTTTTCTTAAATCAAACTTAGTCTGTATGTAATCCACCATAAAGCAGTCAGCCTCAATATGCTGGAAATGGAACATCATATCAAGCTCTTTGTTGCTCTCATCAATATATTTAAGTGCTTTGTCAGGAGTCATCATAGGAGCCTCACCGACTGTAAAGCAATCGTATTGGTCGGTAACCTCTCTGTATTCCTGAAGATATTTATGAATATTCGGACCATCCATATAGTTTTCTATACCACAAGCAGCAGGAATAGGAAATCCGTTTGGAAGTCCTTCCTTCTTTGATATAAAGGTTATAACGTCCTCTCTGAAGCCGTCAACGCCCATATCAAGCCAAAATCTCATAATATCCTTAACTTCCTCACGAACCTTAGGATTATCATGGTTTAAGTCGGGCTGCTTTTTAGCAAAAACATGAAGATAGTATTCTTTGGAATTTTCATCCTGCTCCCAGGCACCGCCCTCAAAACAGGACAGCCAGTTGTTAGGCGGTCTTTTACCGCCTGCCTTTCCTTTTCGCCAAATATAATAATCGTGGTAAGGTGAATTAACATCCCTTGACTCCTCAAACCACTTATGCTCATCAGAGGTATGGTTAACAACCAAATCCATTATAACTTTAATTCCTCTTTTATGAGCCTCATCAAGAACACGCTTGAATAATTCAAGATTACCATAATCTTTATGTATATCCTTGTAATCAGCTATATCATAGCCAAAATCCGCATTCGGAGAAGGATAAAGCGGTGAAAACCAGATACAATTGCAGCCAAGATCCTTAATATAGTCAAGCTTACTAAGGACACCCTCAAGATCACCTATACCATCACCATTCCCGTCACAGAATGAGCGTGGCCATATCTGATAAACAACAAGCTCCTTGTACCAATCTTTTTTCATAATAATCCCCTTCCCGTAATTATTTAAGGCTATTTTGCAATGCCTGATTTACAGTTGATAATTTTCAATATAATTATCAATACAGCTTTGAATAATCTGCTCTGCAACCTCACGCGGCTTAACCTCAGTTACAGATGTATTTTTATTATGCTCAAGTGATTTATATACCTCAAAGAAATGCTTGATTTCATCAAATCTGTGCTGAGGAAGCTGGTCAATATCACTGTAACCGTTATAGTTAGGGTCATTGACAGGAACAGCAATAATCTTTTCATCCCTCGCACCGCTGTCCTCCATAATTAGTACACCAATCGGAACACACTCAACGATTGTCATCGGCTGAATCTGTTCGCTGCAAAGCACAAGAACATCAAGCGGATCATTGTCACTTGCATATGTTCTGGGAATAAAGCCGTAATTTGCCGGATAGTGTGTTGATGTAAAAAGAACTCTGTCAAGCTTGAGCATACCGGTATCCTTATCAAGCTCATACTTGTTTTTGCCGCCCTTGGATATTTCAATAACAGCATAAAATCTGTTGCATTTAATTCTCTTTGGTGATATATCGTGCCATATATTCATAACGTCCACTCCTTTATATATTATTACTTTATCATAAAAATAAAAATAAGTAAATAGAATAATGGCTATAAATAAGTATTGATTATAAAAATAATTTATGGTATAACGTGTATATAAATTATTTTATATTCCATAAAATCGTGGAGGAAATATGAATATTACAA
>JAIDEF010000408.1 GCA_029054965.1 Eubacterium sp. | reverse complement strand
CCCTTCGCCCTTCATAATAAGAATTAAGCCTGTAGCCTTGATTTCTGTTCCAAGATCCTTAGCAACAGAATCAATATAGCCCTTAACTGAGCCCTGGAATAAGTCACCACGAACAAACTCCTGCTCAACAAGGCAGTTTTCTTTATAATACTTGCCCATTTTACCTGCAGCAATCTTAGCAAGAACTGCTTCAGGCTTAGAAGCCATCTTAGGATCTTCCTTCATCTGAGCAGCAAGGATACCCTGCTCATGCTCAACAACCTCAGCAGGAACTGAAGCCTCATCAAGGTAGCTTGGATTCATAGCAGCAATCTGCATTGCAACATTCTTACCCATAGCCTCAAACTCAGCAGTAGCAGCCTTTGAATCATCAGCAACATCAAAGCCAATCATAACGCCAACTGAACCGCCGCCGTGAATATAAGTTGAAACAACACCATCCATTCTCTCAAAACGACGAACCTTCATATTCTCACCGATAGCAAGAACAAGGTCATTAAGAGTTTCTGTAACAGTTCTGCCTGTGCCATCAAATTCAGAAGCACAAAGAGTTTCAACATCAGCAGGATTTGTAGCAATAATTGTCTTTGCTACGCCTGTAACGAAGTCCATAAACTTTTCATTCTTAGCCACGAAGTCTGTTTCTGAGTTAACCTCAACAACAACGCCCTTCTTAGCCTCTGCATCGTAATATGGAAGAACCACACCCTCTGCAGCTATTCTTGTTGCCTTTTTCTGAGCGGCAGCAAGACCTCTCTCACGAAGGAAGTCGACAGCCTTATCCATATCGCCGTCTGCTTCTGTAAGAGCCTTTTTACATTCCATCATACCAACGCCGGTCTTCTCACGAAGAGCCTTTACGTCCTGAGCTGTAAATGCCATTATTTTACCCTCCTATGAGTTAATATTTAATTATTCAGCAGCTTCCTCTGCAGCCTCTGCTTCAGCTTCCTCTGCTGTGTCTTTACCGTCACGACCCTCGATAACAGCATCAGCCATTGCACCTGCAATAAGCTTAACTGCACGGATAGCATCGTCGTTACCAGGGATAACATAGTCGATTTCGTCCGGATCACAGTTTGTATCAACAATAGCTACGATTGGAAGACCAAGCTTTGTAGCCTCTGATACAGCGATTCTTTCCTTGCGTGGGTCAACAATGAACATTGCATTAGGAATCTTCTTCATCTCTGTGATACCGCCAAGGTATTTCTCAAGCTTTTCAATTTCAAGCTCAAGACCAACAACCTCTTTCTTAGGAAGAAGGTCAAAAGTACCGTCCTCTCTCATAGCCTTAAGCTGAGCAAGGCGAGCAACTCTGCCGCGGATTGTTTTGAAGTTAGTAAGCATACCGCCAAGCCATCTTGCGTTAACATAAGGCATTGCACAACGCTCAGCCTCTTCCTTAACAGAATCCTGAGCCTGCTTCTTTGTACCAACGAAGATGATTGAACCGCCGTCTGCTGCTAAATCACGAACGAACATATAAGCCTCATCAAGCTTCTTAACTGTTTTCTGAAGGTCGATGATGTAGATGCCGTTACGCTCTGTGAAGATGTACTCTGCCATTTTAGGGTTCCATCTTCTTGTCTGGTGACCGAAGTGAACACCAGCTTCTAAAAGTTGTTTCATTGAAACTACGTTTGCCATAATAATTTCCTCCTTTAAGGTTAATCCTCCACAGCAAGCTTGGCAAGAGCCGCATTTATAACCTTTGGCTCGGCCTGACTGTGTGCGTATTCGCGTTCATTTTCACGAATGCGTTAGCATTATAACAAAAAAGGCTTGAAAAATCAAGCCTTTTTGCGGAATTATTTTATATATTTAAAAACATTTATTATATATTAATTAATATTTATCTATACGATTTAATATAAAGCTTTAGTGTGTACCGCTATCTAATATACAGCTTCATAACCTGCTGCTGTGCTTTAATTTCAAGGGTATCATCAAGCGGTGCAAGATCAGTTTTGCCGTACTTATTTTCAACTGCTTTTGAAATCAGCAAATCTGCAAGCTGTGAATTTTTCGGAAGAACAGGACCATGTGAATATGTGCCGAAGGTATTTTTATAACGGACGCCCTCAGTGCCGTCCTCACCGTTATTGCCATAGCCTTTGATCATTTTTCCAAGGGGCTCAACATTTTTACCAAGATAGGTTCTGCCGCTGTGGTTTTCAAAGCCTACAACCTCAATACCTTCTTTCGTTTTGAAAGCGTAGTTGCCTATCATTCGTTCTTCCTTACCCTCGGTATAAAAATCAAGAGCACCCATATACTCAAGCATTTTGCCGTCATAGGTTTTATAGTATTTACCGAGCATCTGATAGCCACCGCAGATTGCAAGGAATACCTTTGAATTTTCAATAGCTCTCTTTATTTCAATATCCTTGCCTTTTTTAAGATCATCCAGCAGAACATCCTGTTCAAAATCCTGACCGCCGCCTACAAAAAGGATGTCGTAGTCATCGGAATTGAAGGCCTTGCCCATTGTAATCTGATCTGTAACAACATCAATATTTCTGGCTTTCATTCGCTCAGTCAGAGCAATTATATTACCCCTGTCACCATAAAGATTAAGCATATCGGGATAGAGGTGTGCAATTCTAATCATCATTCCCAAAAATCCTTACCTCCTAATCTTTTTGCAATAGTTGGTCGCATCGTCATCATTGAGGTATAGGTAGGCACAATGTAAACATCTCTTCCCTGCTGTGAAGCAATGTCAACAAGCCTGTCATAATCCTCATTTTCAATAACCTTTATTTCACGGCTGCCTACGCCCTCGTATTTAACACGAATTGCCATATCGTAGCAGCGCTTGCCTGACACATATATCTCTTTAACATTTTCTCTGTCAAAAATTCCTGCAAAGTCAACATCCCATATCCAGCTTATATCTCGTCCGTCGGCTGCATTATCGTTAAGTGACAGAATCATAGTGAAATCATCATCAATTGATTTCAGGAAATTCATTGTCTGGCTGAAGCCTGCGGGATTTTTAACAAGAATAATATTAATTTTATTATCGCCGCAGTCAAACTGCTCCATTCTGCCGAAAGCACCATTGAAGCCCTCAAGTGCCTTGATAATAGTTTTATCATCAATACCAAAGGATGACAAAGCAGATGCACAACCGATTGCATTGTACACATTATATGCACCGCCGATATTGACCTTAACAATATACTCACTGCCGTTAAAGGAAGCTACAACAACAGAATGATTCTGCTTAAGCTCTGCAACCGAAGTCACTGCAAAATCGGGATTAGGTCTGCTGTAGCCGCAATTACGGCATTTGAAGCCACCAAGATGGCCGTATGTGTGGTAAGTATAATCATATTCATTCTTGCAGAAAATACAGTATTTAGCGTCACTGATTTCAGGTGCTTTTGCATTGCTGTCAAACGGCACATTCACACCAAAGGTAACAATTTTATTAGGTATCTCCTTGCTCATGGAATAGGTCAGTGAGCAGTCAGCATCAAGGCAGATAACTGCATTCGGGAGATTTTTAACAGACTCCTTGATTGCATTGAGGGTGTGAGTAACCTCACCGTATCTGTCAAGCTGGTCACGGAAAACATTAGTGACAAGCACAACATCTGCACGGATATAACGTGAAACCTCTCTGAATGCATTTTCATCACACTCAACAATGGCATATTCATACTTTCTTTTACCCATAATTGTTGAATTCATAATAAATGACGAGGTAATACCGGTTATTAAATTAGCACCCGATTTATTGATAAAATATGTTTTGCCTGCAGCCTTGAGGCCTTCCTCAATAATTCTGCAGGAGGTTGTTTTGCCGTTAGTACCTGTAACGATAATAACCTTAACATCCTTTGACAAATCCGTTAATACGTTCCTTTTCACCTTGAGGGCAACCCTGCCCGGTAAGGTTGTAGCACCCCTGCCAAGCTTCTGCAGAACAAAATGAACAAATCTGCAGACAAGACAGCATAAAAAAACTTTCACTTAATCACTCCTAAAATTTTAAGCAATGGATAATTGCAAAGCTAAACCTATTCTGTTCAACTATCACTTGCTTTTATGATTTAATTTTAAACCACAGAACTTTTCAAGTCAATAAGAATATATGTTTTTTTATTTTTAATATTGTGGTATAATAATAAAAAATTTTCAGGAGAACTTATATGCTTAATAAAATAATTGATATAGTAAAAAAGGCAGGGCAGATTTATAAAAGTGCAGACAGTGACCTCGGCA
>JAIDEF010000407.1 GCA_029054965.1 Eubacterium sp. | reverse complement strand
CTCAAGCAGAAATTCGCTTGATTTACGTTTTGCAGCATCAATCAGCTTTTCCGCCTCACGCTTAGCCTTGTCAAGCCCACGCTGCTTAAGGCTTTCTATTTTCTCCTTCTCGCTCTGTGCTCTTGCCTCAATCTTCTTCGCTCTTGCCGTCATTTCCTCGGCAATTTTGCGTTCATCCTCCAGTGCCTGCCTTGACTCTTCAAGCTTTTCAAGCACTGCTTCAAAATCACGATTATCACTTCCTACAATTGCCATTGCATTGTCAATAACTGATTTATCCATACCAAGATGTGTGGTGATTGCAAAAGCATTTGATCTTCCGGGAACGCCAATAAGCAGTCTGTATGTAGGTCTTAAGGTATCAACATCGAACTCACAACAGCCGTTAATTACACCTGCTGTTTCAAGAGCATATGCCTTAAGCTCTGCATAATGGGTTGTAGAAGCAATTGTTGCACCCTGTGACCTTAGCTTTTCTATAATAGATACAGCAAGTGCCGCACCCTCAATAGGGTCAGTACCTGCACCAAGCTCATCAATAAGTACAAGTGAATTATCATCAGCCTTTGACATAATCTCAATAATATTAACCATATGTGCTGAAAAGGTTGAAAGTGACTGAGCAATGCTCTGTTCGTCGCCTATATCAACAAGAATTTTATCGAACAACGCAAGTCTTGACCTGTCAGCAACAGGAATCAAAAGACCGCACATTGCCATTGCACTTAACAAGCCAAGCGTTTTTAATGTAACAGTTTTACCGCCTGTATTGGGTCCTGTGATTACGAGCGTGTCATATTCCTCGCCTAAAGTAATATCCGTAGGAACAACCTTATTTTTATCAATAAGGGGATGACGTGCTTTTTTCAACTGAATTATACCCTCATTATTAAGGAGCGGTTTTGTCGCTTTCATCTTATATGCAAGATGTGCCTTGGCAAAAATTAGATTAAGCATAACAGCACAATTAAAGGAATGCTTAATACTCTCAGCAAACTCTCCCGATTCAGCAGAAAGCTCAAAAAGTATACGCATAATCTCGTCACGCTCTTTGCCTTGCAGCACCTTTATATCATTGTTTGCATCGACAACAGAGGAAGGCTCAACAAACACAGTGGCACCTGTTGAAGATGTATCGTGAACAAGACCCGGAACATTCCCCCTGTGCTCTGCCTTAACAGGCACAACAAAGCGACCGTTACGCTGAGTAACAATAGCCTCCTGCAGATATTGCTGATAGTGGGCAGAATGAAGCATACTGTCAAGCTTTTCACGGATTGAGCTTTCCTTTGACCTGATTTTTCTTCTTATGTCTGCTAAAAGCTCGCTGGCTTTATCAGCAATTTCCTCTTCGCTGATGATGGATGTAAAAATCTTTGTTTCAAGGTATTTGTTTGTTGTAATACCCTCAAAGAAAAAATCAAGATTTGTTCTGACACCGCTGCAATGGCCATGCCATTCATCAAGGGCACGGATTGATCTTAAGCAGCATCCTATATCAAGCAGCTCTTTAGGATTAAGCGAGCCACCTGCCGCCGCTCTGTGCAGCGGATTATTAACATTTTTAAGTCCGGAGAACGATGGACCGCCGAAGCGTGCAAGAAGAGAAAAAGCATCCTCTGTCTGACTGAGCAAAAGCTCAACTTCGCTTAAATCAGTACACGGCTTTAAGCCGAGCGCTAAGTCCTTCGCATCGTCACAGGTACATTCATTCGCCAGCTTTTCTAAAATAATATCCAGTTCAAGTGTTTTAAAATTTTTATCCATTATAATATTCCTTTATAAAACGCTAACGTCGGCAAATTCTTTTGAATTCTTGACATCATATATTTTTCGCTGATGTCGCATAAAAGGTTAAGATTCTCCTCACTGAGCGAAAATGAAAAAATCTTTTTAGGCTCTGTAAGACAAATAAACCGAATGGCTGTTATAACATTTTTAGGACATGGTGTTGAGCCCGGAGCACCACAGTTTTCACAATAAATCAAGCCATTCATCGTATCAAAATACATTAAATCAGTTTCATATGCAGAACACTTTGCACAGGCTAAAATGCTTGGCATATAGCCGCCAAGGGACATTAGCCTGAACTCAACGGCGGCTTTAATAAGTCTTATATCCTTACTGCTGTTACAAAGCAGATGAAGTGAATTAAGCATAACCGAAAGCATTTCGGCTGCAGGCTGCTCCTCCTCGCCCACCTCATAGGCAAGCTGTGCAAAATACTGAGCAAGCGACAGCTTAACAATATCAAACCTTAAATCAAAAAACACCTCAATAGGTGTGGCATTGTCAACTATAAAAGCATCTTTTCCTCGGTAAAGTGAAAAATCACTGTAAGCAAAAAGTGATGTGGATGATGCAAGTCTGTTTTTAATCTGCTTTGCACCGCGAACAAAGGCACGTACAAGCCCATAATCAGCAGTAAGGAGAGTAACTAAACGGTCACTCTCCCCTATTGTCTGCTCCCTTATTACTAAGCCCTTGGTAGTGGTTGCCATCATCACTCACCTTTTCATTTTCCTTATAACTTAAATAATCGTTAACAGAGCCGCTGCTCCAGAATTCTTTCCATTTATCATCCATAAATAACACCCCACAGTTATTTTATACTATGGCGGTGCAATTAGTTATGTTAAATTAATCCAATCCGAAATTATGGATTAAGCCCTCACGGTTTCGCCAGTCAAGCTTGACCTTTACCCAACAGTGAAGATTAACCTTAATCTGGAAAAAGCTTTCCAAATCCTGCCTTGCATAGGTTGAAACTTTTTTGAGCATAGCGCCATTTTTACCGATGACCATACCCTTATGGCTTTCCCTTTCGCAATAGATTGTAGCTTCTATATCAAGTATATCCTTGTCATCACGCTCACGCATTTTTTCAACTGCCACTGCAATACCGTGCGGAATTTCCTTATCCATCAGTCTTAAGATTTTTTCACGGATAATTTCAGCCGCCAGAACACGCTCAGGCTGATCTGTGAGTGTATCGTCAGGAAAAAAATGGGGTGACTCAAAGGCAAGCTTTTTAAGCTCATCAATAAGCTCATCAACATGGTCGCCCTCAGTTGCGCTGACAGGAACAACTGCAGTGAAGTCAAACATTGAGTTAAGCTCAACAATTCTTTCAAGCAGTTCCTTTTTATCGGCTATCATATCAATTTTATTGATTGCAAGAATAACAGGACATTTCTGCTTTTTGAACATTTCAATAAGCTGCAGCTCCTGTTCATTGAGCTTACCCTTCGGCTCAACGATAAACAGACAGGCATCAACACCGCCGACGGTGTCACCAACAGCCTCATTCATTTTTTCGCCAAGCTTGTTATGTGCAATGTGAAAGCCCGGTGTGTCAGTAAAAACAAGCTGTGTTTCATCCTCTGTAAGAACACCCATTATCTTAGTTCTGGTTGTCTGCGGCTTTGATGAAACAATAGCAATTTTCTGACCGAGTATTTTGTTAAGTATTGAAGATTTGCCCACATTGGGCTTGCCGACAATGGCAATAAAAGCGGTTTTAGTCATTATTCGTCACCCATATAGTAGCTGTTGTCACGTTTCCAGCCGATTTGTGTAAGCACTGTTTCTTCCTTTTCACGCATATGTACCTCTTCAAGACCGCCGGCCTCGTGGTCATAACCCAAAAGATGCAGCATTGAGTGAACGGTTAAAAAGCCTATTTCTCTTTGCAGCGGATGGTTATATAATTCGGCCTGCTCCACCGCCTTTTCAATAGAAATAACTATGTCACCAAGCATTTTTGCACCTGTGTCAAGATTAGTGTCATAAACACCGTTTTCACCAAGTGGAAAAGACAGCACATCCGTTTCCCTGTCAATATTTCTGTACTGCTTATTTAACTCGTGAATACGCTCATTATCAACAAAAGTAACACTAACCTCAGCGGAGCCGTCAAACTTTTCAAGCTCCAGAACAGCGTGACAGCAGCGTCTTATTAACAATCTGATTCCTGTTGGAACCTTTATCTTTTTTTGTTCATTTGAAATCATTACCTTTACAGTGTCCATTACTTTCCCTCCTCATATTTTTGGTAAGCATTAACAATATCCTGCACCAGCTTATGGCGCACAACATCCTTCTGATTAAATCTGCAGGTTGCAATATCGTCAATATCTTTAAGAATTTTTAAAACCTTTTTAAGCCCTGACTTTTTTCCGTCGGGCAAATCTATCTGTGTTATATCTCCTGTAATCACCATTTTTGAACCGAAGCCAAGGCGTGTTAAAAACATTTTCATCTGCTCAGGAGTAGTGTTCTGTGCCTCATCAAGAATAATAAAGCTGTCATCAAGTGTTCGTCCTCTCATATATGCGAGCGGTGCAACCTCAATTGCACCACGCTCCTGACAGCGCTGAAAATTCTCTGCACCGAGCATATCAAAAAGAGCATCATAAAGGGGTCTTAAATACGGGTCAACCTTGCTCTGCAAATCGCCCGGAAGAAAGCCGAGCTTTTCGCCTGCCTCAACAGCAGGACGTGTCAGAATAATTCTGTTAACCTCCTTTGCTCTGAAGGCTGTAACTGCCATTGCAACAGCAAGATAGGTTTTACCTGTTCCTGCAGGTCCCACACCAAAGGTTACTGTATTATTCCTTATAGCTTCACAGTACTTCTTCTGACCCAGTGTTTTTGGCTTCACAGGCTTACCCTTTGAGGTGATACAGATTGAATCACTGCTCATAGAGCTTAGCTTGTCCTCATTACCCTCATTAACAAGCGACAGCACATACCTTACATTCTGATTTGTAAGACTTTCACCCTTGCTTATGAGCATAAGCATAGAATTAAGTGCCCTTGTTGCCTTTGAAACATTTTCGGCATCACCCACGACCTTTAAATCAGTACCGCGTGATATTATGGATACACAGTATTCCTTTTCGATTAACTTTATATTTTCATCAAAGCTGCCGAACAAACTTACCGCCTGCTCAAGTGCTTCAAACTCAATTATCTGTTCAATCATTATTTTTCTCTACTTTTATTTTTTCAATTCGTCTGTCACTGACCTCTAAAACAGTAAAGGTTAACCCCTCGTAGGTACAACCCTCCTGCTCGGTGGTTTCGCCCGTAGGCAGTAAGCCGAGCAGATGAAA
>JAIDEF010000406.1 GCA_029054965.1 Eubacterium sp. | reverse complement strand
CGTATACATTTATTGTATACGGACTTATGTTTTTTGTAAGTGCAACATACTTTACAGAAAAACATTTTGTTTAAGTGTTGTGGAAATCTCTGTTGAAAATGTTGAAAACTTATTTTTTACTGATAATTATTGCTGAAAACTATGTTAAAGCTGTTAAAGATGTAAAGAGCTTAACTTGACATTAACAAAGATTTCAACAATTAATAATATTTACCAGAATAATATACATTCTGACAAAACCATAAACAAATGAATAAAAAAACACCTTTGACATAACCTGCCAAAGGTGTTTTTTAAGGAAGAATTCTAATCTATATTCTTATTTTTTAAAGAAATTAACAATATCTGTAAAAGCATCATCATCATTATCATTAAAGCTTGATGGTGCAGCAGCCGCAGCAACAGGTGCAATAGGAGTTGGAGGAGCAACTTCTTTATTAGCTGTTGTTGACTTAATCTGTCCGCTTGGACCCTCTTCGCCGAAACGAGTAGCAATGACAGTGATAATCATTTCATCCTCAAGATTTTCATCAAAGTTAGCACCCCAGATGATTTCACAATCAGGATGAACTGCCTCTGTTACAATTGAAGATGCAGCATCAATTTCCTCAAGTCCGATATCTGTTGATGCTGTGATGTTAAGAAGAATACCATGAGCACCATCGATTGATGTGTTAAGAAGTGGTGAAGAAATTGCAGCACGAGCAGCAACCTCAGCCTTATCCTTGCCCTTTGCACGGCCAACACCCATATGAGCAAAGCCTGCATCCTTCATAATTTCAGTCACATCGGCAAAGTCTGAGTTAACAAGACCTGTTGCATTAACAAGGTCTGAAATAGACTGAACACCCTGGCGAAGAACATCATTTGCAATTTCAAAAGCATTGAGAAGAGTAATCTTCTCAGTAGCAACTTCCTTGAGTCTTTCGTTAGGAATAACCATAATAGAATCAACATTCTTAGCAAGCTCTTCAATACCGGCAGTAGCCTGTGTCATACGACGCTTACCTTCAAAAGCGAATGGAGTTGTAACAACACCAACAGTAAGGATACCCATATCCTTAGCAATTTTTGCAACATAAGGTGCAGCACCGGTACCTGTTCCGCCGCCCATACCGGCAGTAATGAATACCATATCAGCACCTGTAAGAATATCAGTTAAAGCTTCCTTACTTTCCTCGGCAGCACGAGCACCGATTTCAGGCTTAGCACCTGCACCCATACCCTTTGTTACCTTCTCACCGATAAGTATTTTATGTGTTGCTGTTGATTTTGCAAGAGCAGGCTTATCTGAGTTTACTGCTACAAATTCAACATCCTGAATATTACAATGAACCATACGGTTAACGGCATTTCCACCGCCGCCGCCAACGCCGACAACTTTAATCTGTACTACCTTTGAATCATCAGTATCAATTTCATAACGACCCATATTTTAAATCTCCTTATGTATTTTTATCTTAAATCGCTTTCGATTTGTTACATATCACAT
>JAIDEF010000405.1 GCA_029054965.1 Eubacterium sp. | reverse complement strand
CATTAATAATAAAAAAACAAAGCATTGAAATCCAAAGATTTCAATGCTTTGTTTGGTGGCTCATCGGGGAGTCGAACCCCGGACACCTTGATTAAAAGTCAAGTGCTCTGCCATCTGAGCTAATGAACCATTTCGCCCATATTTATTTTACAGGGCGTGGCTGGGGAGGCGGGATTCGAACCCACGCATGACGGAGTCAAAGTCCGTTGCCTTACCGCTTGGCTACACCCCATTATATGGGATACCTCTGCAATAGAGTAATTATTAAAGAAGTGGGGTGGGATATCGGATTCGAACCGATGACCTCCAGTGCCACAAACTGGCGCTCTAACCAACTGAACTAATCCCACCATATATGTAAAAGCACCGAAGTGCTGTTACGGCAAAATCAAGTGAAGAAAACACATATATTGTCATCTCCACAAGAATGGTACGCTGAGAGGGACTCGAACCCCCGACCCTCTGCTTAGAAGGCAGATGCTCTATCCAGCTGAGCTATCAGCGCATATGTGGAGCGGGTGATGGGAATCGAACCCACACAACCAGCTTGGAAGGCTGGGATTCTACCATTGAACTACACCCGCGTGCGACGGACATTATTATAACTAATGTCCGCCGAATAGTCAAGTATTTTTTGAAAAATAATTAAAATTTTTCATTAATTTCCCTTTACAGTAGTTTCCTGCAAGGTGGTTGACGGCTTTGAAGCAGTCGTATCAGCAGATTTATTGGCTGTTGAAGCTGCTGTTGTCGGCTTTGTGGTGCTTGCTGCCGCATTCTTGGCATCATATTCTGCCCACTGATTCTTTGTTCTGTGCGATCTCGGAACAGTATTGCCATTAAGGATTTTAGCATTATAGTAATCGCTCTTCTTCTGCAGCTCAAGATTTACAGTATCAAGACCATATTCCTCAATAATTGTTTTATCACCTGAGAAAAGGTCAGTTCCTACACCGAGTCTGTTACCCTCAATTTTAACACCCATACTTGAAAGGATTGTCGGAAACATATCGAAGTTTGCATACTGCCTGTTTCTGCACACTGAATCAGAAACACTGTCAACATCCTGAACAGGATTAAGTATCAGGTTATACTGGTTTCTAAAATAGTTTTTATCAAAATCCTCAAAAAATTCAGTATCCATACTTAAATGGTCACCTATAACAACAACGGTAGTGTTATCATAGAACGGCTGCTCCTGAATCCATCTTATAAGCTTAACTGCCTCGCTTGAGCTGTAAGCGATAACATTAGCATATTGCTTGTCATAAGGCTTAGGTGCATTAGGGCTTAAATAGCCGTTTGGACGGTGTGTATCAGCAGTTTCCATAGTAAAGTTAAATGGCTTGCCTGTTTCATAAAGTCTTGTTATTTCTTCTTTAGCGTACTCATAGAGTTTATCATCCTCATAGCCCCACCAGACATTATAATCCTCAGGAACATAACCATTAGCTCTTGCATATTTGATATCAAACACCTTAACGTCGCCATGAGCTTCAAACAGATATCTCAATCCACCGAACTGAGCATCGGCACCAAACATTGCAGTCTGCTCATAACCCTGCTCTTTAAGCAAATCATAGAGCGTGCAGGCACCGGGAAGGAAATTATCCTTTGAGCCATAGCTGTTAGGTCCGTCAGGTGTTTTCATAGGCAAGCCTGTGCACTGGTTAACCATTGAAGCGATTGACCACTGTGTACCTGTGGCCTGCTGAGGACCGCCGAACTTTCCGTCGTTATGTGAGAACACAACACCCTCATATGAAAGCTCGGTGAGTTCAGGCATAAGATTTTCTTCCATATATCCGCCAAGGTCAGTAGAAAGAAATGAGTTTTCCATTGATTCAAGATAAATATGAATAAGATTTCTCTTTTTCTCAGGAAATGTTATTTTAACCTCACGCGGGTCTGCATATGTAGTTTCAATCATATCAGACTTTGCAAAATAAGAGAGATAAACATCTTTAAGCATTAAACCGTTATAGCAATAAATGGCACCGCCTGCAAGAACAGCCAGAGAAAGCACCAAGCTGATAATCCTTCTCCACAAATCACTGAACACACATTTTATTTTATTCTTATCAACAAAGGATATTGTAAACTTAGAAAAAACAAATACACTGAACACGGCGGTAACCAATGCTGTCTGAAAAACAGGACCTTCAAAGCATTCCTCATAAACTGAAACATCGGTTCCGGTTGTCGGCGACAAAAGATTAATAAGAAGCTGATCTCCGCTTATTTCACCGAAAGCCTTTCTTGACCAAATTGTAGCAAAATACATTGCACTGCCGAGGCAGACCAATATTGGTGAAATAATGCGTATGGCTATTGCGCCCTTTGACTTTTTAACCTCACAGCTTTTAAAAACAAGCCTGCCCTCAAGAAACTGGCATAAAAGCATAAAGCAGAGTCCCACAACCATAGCAAGCAGAAAATACCTTGCAAACTCTGCTGTACCATAATTCTTTGTAACGAATATGTGCTTATATTTGAACACATATGTCAGAAGGGCAAGTGATACCAGATTAACAATAAACTCATTTTTCAAAAAAATATGCAGACATTTCCCGAAGCTTTTCTTTTTTTCAAAAAGAAAAATCTGCAATACGGATATAATCAATACCGCAATTGTTCCGAATAAAACAAACATTTTATATTCTCCTCATAAAAGCACTACAATCAGTTAATTGCAAGCTTAATTTCATCATCGGCACTCATTGTAAAGCTATCAATATTAACATCTGCGTTAAACACTATAGCATTAGCAAGCTTTTCTTCTACCCCACGTCTGACAGCATCACGCAAACCACGTGCATTTTTCTTAGAACCGAATGCCTGTTTAGCAAGAAATACAGGAACGGAATCATCATAAACTAACTTAATACCCTTATCCTTTAAGCTTTCGACAAGCTCATCAAGCATAAGACGTGCAATTTTTTCAAAATTACCGTGTGTAAGCTGATTGAAAATAACAATCTCATCAACTCTGCCAAGAAACTCAGGTCTTAAAAATCTTTCAAGAGCCTTCATTGTAACCTCTTTATTAATATCCCCTGCTGACTTATTGAAGCCAAGAGCAGCAGAATCTGTTGAGCCTGCATTAGAGGTCATAATAATAACGGTGTTTTCAAAATTAACTGTTCTGCCCTGTGCATCAGTAATTCGTCCTTCATCAAGAATCTGCAGCAGAATATTGAGGACATCCTTGTGTGCCTTTTCAATCTCATCAAAAAGGATAACACTGTACGGCTTGCGCCTTACCTTTTCTGTAAGCTGACCTGCATCATCATAACCCACATAGCCCGGAGGTGAGCCAATAATTCTTGACACGCTGAATTTTTCCATAAACTCACTCATATCAAGTCTTATTAAATTATCAGGACTGTCAAAAAGTGAGTCAGCAAGTCTTTTTACAAGCTCAGTTTTACCCACACCTGTAGGACCTACAAATATGAATGACTGAGGTCTTTTTTTAGGACTGATCTGAACTCTGCCTCTGCGAACAGCATTTGAAACCTTTTCAATTGCATCATCCTGTCCTATAATGTGAGCCTTTAATTCATTCTCAAGTGAAGCAAGCTTTTTTATATCATTCTGCTCAATCTTTGAGGCAGGAATACCTGTCCATAACGAAATAACCTTAGCAAGGTCTGCTTCAAGAACCTGATTATCCTTTGCCTTTTCCTCAAGCTCGGGAAGTGTACTGTCAAGCTGGAATATTTCACTCTTAAGCTTTGTAATAAGCTCATAGTCAATAACTTCATTTTCTGCAGGAGAAGAAAGATTTTCAATGTTGCTCTCAAGAAGCTGCTTTCTGTCCTTAGCCATCTGATACTGACTTATAGCAGGGTTACGAAGGTTGGCACTGGTACAGCTTTCATCAAGCAAGTCAATTGCCTTATCAGGAAGATACCTGTCTGTAACAAAACGCTCTGACATAGTAACTGCTCTGTAAACAAGACTGTCACTAATCTGCACCTTATGATAATCCTCATAATAGCCCTTGATGCCAAGAAGCATTTTATATGCATCATCAATGGACGGCTCTTCAATCTTAATAGGCTGGAAACGTCTTTCAAGAGCAGCATCCTTTTCAATATACTTACGGTATTCGTTAAAGGTGGTCGCACCGATAACCTGAATTTCACCGCGTGAAAGTGCAGGCTTAAGAATGTTTGCGGCATTCATTGTGCCCTCACTGTCACCTGTACCCACAAGATTATGCACCTCATCAATAAACAGAATAA
>JAIDEF010000404.1 GCA_029054965.1 Eubacterium sp. | reverse complement strand
CCTTATTTCCTGACAAGCCAGTATCAGCCAACTCAGCCTTAATCTGATTCTGACGCTTGTCGCTATGTGAACAAGGTGTATAACCTGATGGGGCTTTGTCACTGAGCGTAACTTTAAATGTTCCGCTTTCGGTAGCATGGGGAACAAAAACAACTACATCTCTTTTGGTAAGATTAATCTCAATACAGAAATTACCATTCTTATAGTTATCATCCTCAATAATAGCTTCACTGGGATCTTCAGCATCTACTGAAAGTGCCATAGCTACAGTGTCGATATTGCCGGTTGAATAAAAATAATGCTTACCGGTTTTTGTTGCCATATACATAAACATAACCATATCGTTCTGATCTGTAGGATCATTAACGACAACAGTTTTTGTCTGACCTAATTTGATTTCTTCATAGGTTTCTGCCTTTGCTGAAAATTCAGCACCTGCTGCTATGCTCATCAGCATTACTAATGACATAACTAATGATAACAATTTTTTCATACTGATTCTCCTTTATAAAATATTATCGTCGTAAGTCTATTATATCAAATATACTATTAGATTTCAACACATATTTAATTTTTTATGACAATTTAATGAACATACTGTATTATAAAAACATTACAGGGGCAGGTGTATACACCTGCCCCTATATGCAATCATATATTTTATTTGCTAATTATTATTTGATAAGTGACTCGCCAGTCATTTCCTCAGGCTGAGCAAGACCGAGCATTTTAAGCATTGTTGGTGCAATATCGCAAAGCTTTCCGCCCTCTCGAAGCTCTGTACCCTCGCCGCAGTTTGCAGCAACAAATGGAACAGGATTTGTTGTGTGGGCTGTGAATGGTGAACCATCAGGCTCCTTCATCATATCAGCATTACCATGGTCAGCAGTAATAAACAGACAGCCGCCCATTTTAACAACTGCATCATAGAGTGAGCCGACACACTTATCAACCGCCTCAACAGCAGCAACTGCTGCATCAAAAATTCCTGTGTGACCAACCATATCACAGTTAGCAAAATTAACAATGATTACATCGTATTTTCCTGAAAGCACTGCTTCATCAAGCTTTTCGGAAACCTCGTAAGCACTCATTTCAGGCTTAAGGTCATAGGTTGCAACCTTTGGAGAAGGGATAAGAATTCTGTCCTCACCCTCATTAACAGCCTCAACACCGCCGTTGAAGAAGAAGGTTACGTGTGCATATTTCTCTGTTTCAGCAATTCTGAGCTGAGTCATATTATTCTCAGCAAGGTACTCGCCGAGTGTATTCTCCAGGCTCTGCGGCTTGAATGCAACAAGAACATTAGGCATTGTTGCATCATACTGTGTCATACAAACATAGGTAAGCTCAATACGCTCTCTTTCAAAGCCTGTAAAATCATCATCAACAAAGGTTCTTGTGATTTCCCTTGCTCTATCAGGACGGAAATTGAAGAATACAACACTGTCCTTAGCACCGATTCTACCCTCATTTTCAAGGCATACTGTGGGCTCAATGAACTCGTCCGTTACATTTTTGCCGTCGGAATCAACCTTTGCATAGCTTTCTTCAATGGCCCTAACAGGATCAAGAGCCTTAATGCCCTCTCCGAATACAAGAGCATCATAAGCCTTTTTAACTCTGTCCCAGTTGTTATCTCTGTCCATAGCATAATATCTGCCCACAACAGTAGCAACCTTACCAACACCGATTTCATTAAGCTTTTCAATAGCTTCTGCAACAAAATCCTTGCCGCTAGTCGGCGGAACATCACGGCCATCCATAATACAGTGAAGATAAACCTTTTCAAGTCCCATTTTCTTAGCCAGCTCCACGATAGCCCAGATGTGTGAATTGTGAGAATGAACACCGCCATTGCTCATAAGACCCATAAGGTGAAGAGCTGTGCCGTTGTCAATTGCATTCTGAACAGCAGCTTTCATTGCTTCATTTTCAAAGAAATCGCCATCCTCAATTGACTTTGTAATTCTTGTAAGCTCCTGATAAACAATTCTGCCTGCACCGATATTGGTATGACCAACCTCTGAGTTACCCATCTGACCATCAGGCAAGCCGACATTTAAGCCTGACGCACCGATATAAGTGTATGGGTTTTCAGCCATAATTCTGTCAAGATTTACTTTATTAGCGGCAGTGACAGCATTGCCATACTCGCTGTCATTCTTGCCGAAACCGTCCATAATACAAAGTACTACAGGTTTTTTCATAATATAATGTCCTCCAAATTAAATGGGTGGGAAGTCCCACCCATATTAGATATTTATTATTTGCTTGCAGCCTTAACGATAACTGAGAAATCCTCAGCC
>JAIDEF010000403.1 GCA_029054965.1 Eubacterium sp. | reverse complement strand
GGGCGGCGGCGAAAGCGAGGATGCCGATATGCGCACTGACGGTGTTACGTGGTGGGAAAGCGAGCTTCCAAATGCCGAGGAACTGAAAAATGGTGTAACAAATCTTTTTGACAATGAAAAGACCATCAATTATATTCTTACCTATGAAGCTCCGACAATTGCAAAGGATATATTAAAACAGCGAACAAATCAGAACATTATCATTACCCCGCTGAATACGTACCTGCAGGAGCTTATGAAAAATGTTGATTATATGCACTGGTATTTCGGCTCACTGCACATTGATTTGAATATCAGCAAAAAAATGACAGCAGTATTCAATCAGATAATTGAAGTTAAATAGAAAATCCCCATTACAGTTTTTAACTGCAATGGGGATTTCTCTTTAATGATAAAAAACTTATTACTGCTTGTTCTTGTTCTGACTGTTCATAATACCCTGGCGGATACGGCGAACATCAGATAAAGCCTTATAAAGTGAATCATCAATAGCAAGAAGAGTGTCATCAGCATAATTATTAACTGCTGTAAGCATTTCTCTTGACTTATTCTGAGCAGTTGTAACCATTTCATTAGCCTGATTTGTAGCATTTGAAAGAATATCATTAGCCTGATTCTGTGCATCGGCTACATAAGCATCACCCTGCTCCTTTGCCTTTGCAATGATATCAGCAGCCTGTGCCTGAGCAGTCTGTGTAATCTGGTCACGTGCTACAAGCTCTCTTGCTTCCTCCTGAGCCTTTGCAATAATGTCAGCAGCCTGCTTGTTAGCCTCATCAAGAATTGAGTTTCTTGAGTCAACAATAGCCTTAGCCTGCTTTGTTTCCTGTGGTGTATTAAGACGGATATCCTCAATGATGGTCTTAATCTTATCAACATCTACTGCGTATTTTTTACTAAGAGGTATAGAGGTAGCATCGTCAAGAACGTCCTCTAAATCTTCTAACAAAATATCTGTATTAGTCATTTTTATTTTCTCCTTTACACCTTAAATTAATATCTTTGACAATTTCCTTTGGAACATAAGGAGAAATGTCACCGTCAAGGCTGCAAACCTCCTTAACCATACTTGAAGAAAGATACATATTTTCTCCCTTAGCGGTGAGAAACACTGTTTCAACCTTCGGGTATAGACTTTTATTAATAAGTGCCTGCTGAAATTCATAATCAAAATCAGATACGGCACGAAGTCCCTTAACAATAGCGGTTGCTTTTTTATTTTTAGCATAATCAACCAAAAGACCGCTGTATGTATCAACCTCAATATTATCGGATTTGATACATTTTTTTATAAGTTCTATTCTTTCATCAACAGTAAATGCACATTTTTTTGCACTGTTGCTCATAACAAGAACAATCACTTTATCAAACAGCTCAGATGCTCTTTCTATAATATCAAGATGACCGAGAGTAATAGGATCAAAGCTACCGGGACAAACAGCAATTTTCATACTATTTCTCCTTTCTGTAAAGGGTAAGCTTTGTTTTGCCGTAGCGTCTTACCCGGTCAGCATACCAGCCATCAATGCTCTCAGGCAAATCCTCACCTGCTGAGGTTTCACAAACCGCAATTCCATCCTCCGGCATAAGC
>JAIDEF010000402.1 GCA_029054965.1 Eubacterium sp. | reverse complement strand
AATGAATTTATGACACTTTTAGCCATTATATTATCATTTGTTATTTTGACAATTACAATATTGTAATGGAAAGAAAGATTTTTTTGTGTTAATATATATAATGAGGTGATACTATGCAGATATTTGTTTTAGAGGATGATAATGCCATCGGTATGGGGTTGACATATTCACTTGAAAATGAGGGTTACGGTGTTACTCTTGCAAAGGATGTTAAATCCGCATTGAATATTATTAATGAACAAGAATTTGCTCTTTATATTCTTGATCTGACCCTGCCTGACGGAAGCGGATATGATGTTTGCAGAAGAATAAAAGAAATCGGTGATTTGCCTGTTATTTTTCTTACGGCATATGATGATGAGGTCAATGTTGTTATGGGATTTGAAATGGGTGCTGATGATTATATTTCAAAGCCGTTTCGTGTTAAGGAACTGTTGGTTAGAATTAAAAGCGTACTTCGCAGATATAATAAGGAAAGTAATGATGGTATAGTTAAAATCAGGGATTTGGTCATTTATACCAATGAAGCAAAGGTTTATAAGAATGGTGCTGAGATAATTCTGACCGCTATGGAATACAGGCTTTTGCTTATACTTCTTAACAATCGCGGCAGAGTTCTCAGCCGCAATCAGCTCCTTGAAAATATATGGGACATTGACGGCGATTTTGTTGAGGATAATACGCTGACAGTTTATATTAAAAGACTCAGGGATAAAATTGAGGAGGAGCCTACCAGACCGGATATTATCAAAACTGTGCGCGGGCTTGGTTATGTGATTGAAAATGATTAGTAATGACGTTAAAAGAATAACTGTTATTTGCAGTATGGCTACGGCTGTTGTTTCAATAATATGCTTTTTTATTAATTTTGCTTGCGGTGTGCTGTGTCTTTTGCTGGGCATTTCAATTACAACGGTATTTGTTGTCTGTACAAAGAAACGGTATAAAAAGTTAAGCGAGCTTAACAATTATTTATCGCTTGTTCTTTCGGGTGAGTATAATCTTGATATTAATGAAAATGCTGAGGGTGAGCTGTCAATACTGAAGAATAATCTTTATAAAATCATTACAACCCTCAGCACGCAGAATGCTATGCTGAAAAAGGATAAGGTTTATCTTGCCGATTCGCTTGCAGATATTTCACATCAGTTAAAAACCCCTTTAACCTCAATGATGGTTATGACTGATTTGCTTAAAGAGAGTGAGCCCGGCGGTAAGGAGCAGGAATTTATATCTATAATAGAAAATCAGCTTGAAAAAATGAGATGGCTGATTTTGAATCTTGTTAAACTGTCTAAGCTTGATGCTGATACTGTTGAGTTTAAGCATGAGCTTGTGCCTATTGAAAAGGTAATCAAGGAAAGTATCAAGCCGTTTCTGGTTATGCTTGATTTAAAGGGGATTTCACTGATCAATAATATAAATGATTTCAGCTTTACAGGCGATAAAAACTGGAGCATTGAAGCTTTTGAAAATATTCTGAAAAATTGTATTGAGCATACCGATAAAAACGGAGAGCTTATTATTTCAGGCAAAAGCACAAATATTTATGATTCTGTAATAATTACCGACAATGGCTGCGGTATTGCGCCTGAGGATTTACCCCATATTTTTGAACGCTTTTACCATGGCAAGAATTCATCAGGTGACAGTGTTGGTATAGGGCTGGCACTGGCTAAAATGGTATTTGAAAAAGAGAATGCCAGCGTCAGTGTTAAGAGTACTTTAGGTGAAGGAACAACATTTGAAATAAGATTTTATAAGGCTATTATATAAAATAATCCCTTTGCAAATACAAATTGCAAAGGGATTATTTTAATCGTCCGTTTGGAGAATATCTGTGTTTTCAGGCAGGTTGAGGATTTCTACGTTTCTGAGATGCTTTTGAATAACATCATTTCTGTGGTTTGCATCTTCAAGCGCCTTGCCTGCCTCGTCAACCTTTTTCTTGGCCTTTGCAAGCAAATCACCGAACATCGCGTACTGCTTTTTGGCAACGCCAAGAGTTTTCCAAACCTCGTTGGCCTTTTTGTTGATTGCCATTGTCCGAAAGCCCATTGACAAGGAATTAAGAAGTGCTGTGATTGTCGATGGTCCTGCAATCATAATGCCGTCTGCCTGCAGCTTTTCTGCAATGCCTGTTTTTGATGATGTGATTTCTGCATAAAGACCTTCTGTCGCAAGGTACATTATTGCAAACGGTGTGGTTTCGGGAGAGCTTATGTACTGTTTAACAAGCTTTGCTTCGTCCTTTATTCTTGTTTCCAGTGCTTTTTTAGCCTTTTCGAGTGACTCTAAATCGCCTGCATCAGCAGCGGCCGACAGCCTTGCATAGTCCTCCATAGGGAACTTTGAGTCAACAGGCAGATATGTTACACTGTCATCCTCGGTATTTGGAATTTTAACCGCAAATTCAACTCTGCCGTTATATTTTGGATTTGTCTGTACATTGGTTTCATACATACCCGGAATTGTCTGGTCAAGTATATTGCCGAGCTGTACCTCAGCCCAGGTTCCACGGCTTTTAACATTGGTAAGAACTCTGTTGAGTCCCTTTACATTGTCGGTTACCCCTGCTGAAAGCTCCTTCATTTCACCAAGGCTTTTATAAACATTGGAAAGCTGTTCACTGACCGTTTTAAAGCTGGCGTTAAGTCTTTGATTGAGTGTGTCTGTCAGCTTTTCATCAACGGTTTTACGCATTAATTCAAGCTTTTCCTCGTTGCTTTTCTGCATTGAAAGAATTGCACTGCTGACCATTTTTGTCTGTTTTTCCGCATTTTCGTTAAGTGTTTCAAGAAGCTTAATCTGCTGCTCATAATTTTTTTCGGTCAGACCATTCATCTGATTTGAAAGATAATTTAATTGGTTATAGCTTTGCTTTGCACTTATTTCAATCTGCTTTCCAAGTATATCGGCAGAGTGATTCTGCTGTGGCTTTTTCATCAGCAGTATTATAAGTAAAATAATTATAACTGCACAAAGACCTATAATTATATAAGCTGAAAATGTTGACATTTTATCACTCCTTTGTTTTGATTATTTTAGCATATATTCGTTCTTTGGACAACATTAATATTTTGAAAGAGTAATTATTGGGACAGTATTAACAGTACTGTTGCTATTTTTGTGATGATATGATAAAATATTTAGAAGAGGTATTTTTATGGAAAAATTATGGACTGAAAATTTAAGAGATATTGAGCCTTATGTTCCCGGTGAGCAAAGCAGTGATAAGGATATTATTAAGCTGAATGCTAACGAAAATCCTTATCCTCCGTCACCAGAGTCACTTGAGGTGATGAAAAAATTTGATATAGCTGAACTGAGAAAATATCCCAATGCAAATTCAACTCCGCTGAAAGCGGCATTAGCTGATTATTATAATGTAGATATTAAGAATGTGTTTGTTGGAAATGGCTCGGACGATGTGATTGCAATTGCTTTTCAGGCACTTTTTAACAGTGAGCTGCCAATTGTTTATCCTGATTTAACATATAGTTTTTACCCTGTATGGTGCAGGCTTTTTAATATTCCGTTTAAAACGTATCCTGTTAATCATGATTTCAGAATTAATCCTGATGATTACAGGGAGAAAAACGGCGGAGTTGTTATACCGAATCCAAATGCTCCTACGTCAATCGGTGAAGGACTGGATTTTGTCAGAAAAATTATGGATTACAATCGTGACAGTGTTGTTATTATTGATGAGGCATATGTGGATTTTGGCGGAATCAGCAGTATTCCGCTTATAAGCGAGTATGAAAATCTGCTTGTTACAGGTACGTTTTCAAAATCACGCTCACTTGCAGGGCTCAGAATAGGTTTTGCCATAGGCAGTGAAAGGCTTGTTTCTGTTTTGGAGGCTGTTAAAAATTCCTATAATTCATATACTGTTGACAGTCTTTCAATTGAAATAGGCCGGGCAAGTGTTCTTGACGATGAATACTTTAAGGAAACCTGCAGAAAGATAATTAATACACGACAGCATGTGACAGAGGAGTTGAGGGCGCTTGGCTTCGTATTGCCGGACAGCTCCGCAAATTTTCTGTTCGTCACACACGATAAGCTGTCGATGAAGGAAATGTTTGAATATCTGAAAGAGAAGAAAGTATTCATCCGCTATTTTGATGTTCCGAGAATTGACAATTATGTCAGAATTACTATAGGCACAGACGATGAAATGGATGTGCTTTTAAAAGAAATCAGGGGGTATATTGATTATGTCAAAGCATAAACTGAGTATTATATTTTTAGCACTTATAAATATTGTCAGCTATGCAGCAGGTATTATTACACAGGTCAAGCTGATTACAAACGGTGATGTTACGTCAATTATTCCTATAACCGTTGATATGACAGTTGACCAGATTCTGATGCTGAATTTTATGGCGGTATCGATTGTTTTAACATTAATAAGCATTGTTACAACATATCTTGTTGTTGATGTAAAATGCACATTCGGGGAAATTTTGTCCAATTGTGCGGCAGTATTTATGATTGTGCCTATTCTGGTTTTATTTGTTGCTGTATTCAATGCAGTTAATGCTCCTGTTATGATAGATAAGCTTTCTGTTGCAGCAGCAGCGGTATTTTATGTGCTGTTAAGTGCTGTTAATGTAGGCTGTGTGCTTACTGTCAGAGAGGATGAAAAGCTATAATAGCTTTTATTTGGGAATGAATAAACGGCTGTTCTTAACTGAACAGCCGTTTTGTTATTTATTAAATTTCTCAACTAAATTTTCATATCGCTTATATGCTTTCTGTACTGAGTCCTCCCAGCTTATATAGATATCGCTTTGTGCCTGCTTTCCAACTACCTTAAGCAGCTCCTTGTTGTTCATAATTTTAGCAAGTGTTGCCGCTACAGAGTGAGCACTCTCCATACACAAAAAGCCTGTTTTGCCGTCATCAATTCCCTCTGCCGCACAGCTTCCGTGAACTAAAAGGCTGGGTGTTGCACAGGCGGCAGCCTCACGCACAACAAGTCCGTTGGTGTCAAATACAGACGGGAAGAGAAGAATATCGGCAATGCCGTAATAGCTCAGAATTTCCTGTCTGTCTAAAATCTTACCTGTCCAGATAATATCATTTTTCAGACCGCATTTTCTTATGTAGTGCTTAATTGCGGTTTCGTCGGCACCGAAGCCGAGCATAATCAGCTTGAACTTTTTGCCGTCACGCTTAAGCTTGGCACAGGCATCGAGAATCAGTTCTATATTTTTGTACCATATCATTCTTCCTGAGTAAAGAAAAATCGGAACATCCTCAGGTACGCTGTGTTTTCTTTTAATCATTGCAATATCTTCTGCAGATACATTGGTTACAGGTAAATCACAGCCATTCGGCATAACAATGTAATCACCTTGATATCCAAGTTTTCTTAAGCTGTCGGAAGTTCCCTCGCTGGTTACCCATACCTCGTCGGCTGCATTTATATTGTTTAAAAGGAATTTGTATGCAAAGTCCCTTGCAGGCTTTGTGGGAACACGCCTGTCGATGTCATATTCATATTTAGTGTGGTAGGTGAGAACAACAGGTATTTTTTTCTTTTCAACGACTCTTCTGAAATAATAGCTTGTGGCAAGCGGAGCATGTGAGTGAAGAATGTCAAAATTCATATCAATTATTGCCTGATGCAGCTCATCCTTAAATGGCCATCCGATGCTGTAGCCTTCCTTTGAAGGAATCCACCAGCTTTTATATCTGAATATTTCATAATTATATTTATAGTCAAGCTGATTCGGATTTTTGGGTGTTATAACAACAGCCTCGCCAAGCCTTTTATTGATTTCAGCAGCATAGCTTTGTGCTACGTTGCTGATGCCGTCAGTAGTCGGGGGGAAAGCATCAGTTCCGATACCGACCTTTAATTTCTTGTTCAAGTATTCAACCTCTGTTTTGTTTATTTTTTTAGCTATTTTACCATAAAGCTGCAAATATGTAAATGTTAAGGAAAAAATATTTATACAGAATTAATTATTTGGAAAAATTACTTGATTAAGTAATGATTATAATTTATAATAATTAATGTATACTCACTGGAGGTGGTTTTATGGCTGCAGAGTATTTTGTAACTCTTGAAAAAATCATTGAATTCCACAAGCTTGAGGTTGTGTATCTTCCCAAGGATGCCGGAGAAATTAAAATAAAAACGGCTGAAATAAACAGACCGGGTATTGTTTTAACAGGCTATACTGATTATTTTGATCCGCTCAGAATACAGATACTTGGCTGGACGGAGCTTGGCTTTATGCTCAATATGAGTGATGATGAAAGAAATAAAGCTCTTGGCTACTGGCTTGGACTTAAGCCTGCGGCAGCCGTTATTACAAGAGGTCTTGAGATACCTGAGTATTTTATTGATGCATGCAGGAAATATGAGGTGCCGCTTCTTAAAACGGATGAGGAAACATCACCCTTCCTTGCAGCAATTATTGAAAATCTAAACAAAGAGCTTGCACCGAGAATAACAAGACATGGTGTGCTTGTAGAGGTTTACGGCGAGGGCGTGCTTATTACAGGTGAAAGCGGTGCCGGTAAGAGTGAGGCTGCTATTGAGCTTATTAAGCGAGGTCATCGTCTTATTGCGGATGATGCTGTTGAAATAAGAAAAATCAGTGATAAGACCCTGATGGGCAATTCACCCAGTAATATACGGCATTTTGTCGAGCTTCGCGGTATCGGCATTATTGATGCAAGGCGGATATTCGGTATGGGTGCCGTTAAGCTTAGTGAAAAAATAGATATGGTTATTCAGCTTGAAGCGTGGGATTCAACAAAGGCATATGATAGACTGGGTCTTGATAATGAATATGCAAATATTCTTGGCGTCAGAGTCCCCGCAATGACTGTTCCGATTACACCGGGGCGTAATCTTGCCGTGATTGTTGAAACGGCTGCGATGAATAACAGACAAAAGAAAATGGGCTATAACGCTGCAAAGGATTTAATGATAAGTCTTGGTATGGAGGACATTAATCCTGAGGACAGGGAAGTAGATATTTGGCAAAATTGATATGAAAATCAGGGGGATAAATTTATGTATTCAATCGGTATTGATTTAGGCGGAACTAATATTGTGGCATCAGTTGTTGATGATAAATACAATATTATTGCAACATCAAAAACACCAACAAGTGCACCAAGAACTGCAGACGAGATATTTGACGATATTGCAATGGTATCGCAGGAGGCTGTTCAGAAAGCAGGTCTGACAATGGCAGATATTGATTCTGTAGGTATGGGTACACCGGGTACTGTTAACAGCGAAGGCATTATTGAATTTGCTAATAACCTTGGCTTTAACAATGTGCCTGCAAAGCACATGCTTACCGAAAGACTCGGTATTGAAAGAGTGTTTATTGAAAATGATGCGAACTGTGCAGCACTCGGTGAGGCATATGCAGGTGTTGGCAACGGAGCAAAGGACTTTGTTGCTGTTACTCTTGGTACAGGCGTTGGCTCAGGTATCATTGTTGACGGAAAGATTGTTAACGGTGTTAACTTTGCAGGCGGCGAGTGCGGTCATATGGTAATTGTTGTTGATGGTGAGCAGTGCTCCTGCGGACGTAAGGGCTGCTGGGAGGCTTATGCATCTGCAACTGCTCTTATCAGACAGACTAAAATGGCTATGGAGGAATATCCTGACTCATATATGCACCAGATTGCCGAGGCAGAGGGCAAGGTTTCGGGCAGAACTGCATTTGATGCTATGAGAAAGGGTGATATTGCAGGTATCAAGGTGGTTGACCAGTATATTAAGTATGTTGCCTGCGGTCTTATTAATCTTGTAAATGCACTCCAGCCTGAAATTATATGTATCGGCGGCGGTATCTGCAATGAGGGCGAAACACTTATGAAGCCTCTTCGCAGATTTGTGCAGGCTGAAAGATACTCAATACATAGTAAAATTCAGACTAAAATTGTTAAAGCAGAGCTCGGAAATGATGCGGGTGTTATCGGTGCAGCAATCTTAGGCTCTGTTAAAGAATAATCGGTGATAATTTGACGAATTTAATTAAGCTTTTTAATGAATTAAAATGTGAATATGCAGAGAATGAGCCTATGAGCAGGCATACTACCTTTAGAATAGGCGGTGCTGCAAGGCTTGCTGTTTATCCTGAAAATGAAGAACAGATAAGTGCTATAGTTAAATGTGCAAATGAAAACAATATAAGGCTTATTACTATCGGCAATGGCTCAAATCTGCTTGTTGCTGATGAAGGCATTGATGCCTGTGTAATGATACTTGATGAGCATTTTGCGCAAATCAAGCTGATTGGTGATGATGTTATTTATGCAACGGCAGGTGCAATGCTGATAAAGGTCTGTCGTTTTGCACTTGAGAACGGACTCAGCGGACTGGAATTTGCTTACGGTATACCGGGTTCCTGCGGCGGCGGTGCATTTATGAATGCAGGTGCCTACGGCGGTGAAATGAAGGATGTTCTGTTTAAGTGCTCTCATATTGATAAAGACGGTAATGTCGGATTTTTAGAGGGTGATGAGCTCAGTCTTGGTTATCGTCACTCTGCTTATTATGAAAACGGCTGCATAATAACAGGCTTATATATGAAGATGAAAAAGGGCGACAAGGCTCAGATTAAAGCTGAAATGGATGATCTGATTTCACGCAGAAGAGCAAAGCAGCCGCTTGAATATCCGTCGGCAGGTTCAACCTTTAAAAGACCTGAGGGATATTTTGCAGGTGCACTGATTGAGGAATGTAACCTTAAAGGCAAGTCAATAGGTGGTGCGCAGGTAAGCGAAAAGCATGCAGGCTTTGTAATAAACAAGGGCGGTGCAAGCTGCAGGGATGTGCTTGAGCTTTGTAAGTTCTGCAGTGATACAGTTGAAAGGGAAAAAGGCGTTAAGCTGGAAATGGAAATAAGGGTAACAAGGTAATTATGGAAAGAGAATTAGTAGTATTAACAGGTGTAAGCGGTGCAGGCAAGTCAACTGCTATGGGCTTTTTAGAAGATGTTGGATATTATTGTATTGATAATATGCCGCCTGAGCTTATGGCTACCTTTGTGAGCCTTCTGACCAAAAGTGACGAATACAACAAGGTTGCTTTGGTTTGCGATATAAGAACAAATAATGTGTTTGAAAAATTTATCGAAAGCATCAGCCATATTGAGGAATACGGATATATGGTTAAGGTGGTTTATCTTGATGTCAATGATAAAGAGGCTGTAAAAAGATATAAGCTTACAAGAAGAAAGCATCCCTTTGCAGACAGATTTAACGGAAATATTCAGGCTTCTATCACCTTTGAAAAGGAAATACTTTCCTCTCTCAGAGAAAGGGCAAATCATATTATTGATACAAGTGATTTTAATCCGCCGCAGCTCAGGGAAAGACTTACGGAAATTCTCTTGAGCAGTGAAAACGATGTTATGAATATTCACTGTATGTCATTTGGCTTTAAACACGGTATTCCCGCTGAAGCTGATTTTGTTATTGATGTTCGCTGTCTGCCGAATCCTTATTGGCTTGACAGTCTTAAGACAAAGACAGGTCTTGATAAAGAGGTTTATGACTATGTGTTCTCCTTCGACCAGTCAAAGGAGCTGCTTAATAAGCTGATTGATTTTGTTGATTTCCTTAATCCGCTTTATATCAAAGAGGGTAAGAGTCAGATTGTTTTTGCTATCGGCTGCACAGGCGGTAATCACAGAAGCGTTGTTTTTGCGGAGGCGTTGAAAGAGCATTTTTCAAAGAAATGGGATAATGTGTCAGTTAATCACAGAGATATTGATAGGAAGTAATCGGGTATAAATGTCATTTTCACAGGATGTAAAAAACGAACTGTTAAAAATTGAATATGAAAATAGCTGCTGTGAAAAAGCAATGCTTTATGGTATATGTATATTCGGTAAAAGCTTTTCAAGCTTTGGGGTGAGTATGCAGAGCGAGAATGAAGAGCTTGCTAAGCATTATAAGGAACTTATTAAAAAATACTGCAATGTTGAATGTGCTGTAAAAAGATCACCCGGCGGCAGAAATTATTCAGTTAATATAGAGGACAGTACTGATTGCGATAAAATACTTGGGGCTTTCGGTCATAGTGATAAAGGAAGTCTTAAAATAAATCATTCCAATTTTGACTGCGAGGGCTGCATTAATGCCTTTGTTGCGGGTGCATTTTTATCCTGCGGTACAGTGTCAACACCTCAGAAGGATTATCATCTGGAGTTTACTGTTCCATATCTTAATCTTTCTAAAAGTCTTGTGACACTGCTTGGTGAGATTGAGTTATCTCCCAAAACGTCCAACCGTAAGGGTTATAATATAATTTATTTCAAGGGCAGTGAGGCTATTGAAGATTGTCTTTATCTTATGGGTGCGTCCTCTGCTATGTTTGAAATGATGAATATTGAAATCGTTAAGGATTTCAGAAATAAGGCGAACAGAACGGCTAACTGTGAGGCTGCCAATATCGAAAAAACCGTTAAGGCAAGCTTCACCCATATTAAAGCGATTGAAAAAATTGAGAGTACCAAGGGTCTTGATTATCTAAAAAATGATTTAAAGGAAATGGCTGTTTTGAGAAGGGATAATCCTGAGCTGTCACTTGCGGAGCTGTCCAAGCTCAGCGGAATGTCACGCTCCGGTGTTAATCACAGGCTTAAAAGGATTACCCAAATTGCCGAGAATTTATAATAAAGGATTGAAAAAACAATATGTTTACTCATTTGCATACACATACAGAGTTTTCGTTGCTTGACGGTGCCTGCCGAATCAAGCAGTTGGTGTGCCGTGCAAAGAGTCTGGGAATGCAGTCTCTTGCTATTACTGACCATGGTAATATGTACGGGGCTGTTGATTTTTATAAGGCTTGTAAAAGCGAAGGAATAAAGCCGGTTATCGGCTGTGAGGTATATGTTGCACCTCGAACAAGATTTGATAAGGATAAGGTGCTTGATAAGGAATATAATCATCTTATACTTCTTTGTGAAAATGAAACAGGCTATAAGAATTTAATTCATATGGTGTCAAAAGCCTTTACCGAGGGCTTTTATTTCAAACCGAGAATTGACCACGATTTGCTCGAAAAGCATCACGAGGGATTAATTTGTCTTTCTGCCTGTCTTGCAGGTGAAATACCGCAGGCGCTTCTGCAAAAGGATTATGAAAGAGCAAAAAGCACGGCTCTCTGGTATAACGGGCTTTTCGGTAACGGCAATTATTATCTTGAGCTGCAGAATCACGGATTGCCTGAGCAGCAGGTGGTTAATGAGGGGATTAAGCGTATTGCAAGGGAAACAGGCATACCTCTTGCTGCAACGAATGACGTTCATTATATTGAAAAGCAGGATGCTAAAATTCAGCAGGTTCTCATATGTATAGCCACTAACCACGTTATAGGTGACGATACAGGTCTTGAATTCCATGCTGATGAATTTTATCTTAAAAGTGAAGATGAAATGAGGGCACTTTTCGCTGATACTCCTGAGGCTATTGATAATACTCAGATTATTGCGGACAGGTGTGATTTTGAATTTGAATTTGGCAACACAAAGCTCCCGTATTTTGAAACACCTGATAATCTGGACCATTTTGAATATTTCAAAAAGCTGTGTCTTGACGGTATGAAAAAAAGGTATGGCGAAAATCCGCCTGAGGAATATTATGACAGGCTTAATTATGAGCTTGAAACTGTTGAAAAAATGGGATATACAGACTACTACCTGATAGTAGCTGATTTTGTGTCCTTTGCCAAGAGCAGGGGTATTCCTGTTGGCCCGGGAAGAGGCTCCGGTGCAGGCTCTATTGCGGCTTACTGTATGGAAATAACTGACCTTGACCCTATGAAATACAGCCTGCTTTTTGAAAGATTTTTAAATCCTCAGCGTGTTTCAATGCCTGATTTTGATATTGATTTCTGCTATGAACGCAGGGGCGAAGTAATAGATTATGTAACAAAGAAATATGGCAGTGATCACGTGGCACAGATTGTCACCTTTGGTACACTTGCCACACGCGCGGCAATCCGTGATGTGGGCAGAGCAATGGGTATGCCATATGCAGCGGTTGATGCCGTTGCAAAGCTTGTGCCGAATGATTTCCATATAACAATTGAGCAGGCTGTTAATAAGTCAAAGGAGCTTGCAAAGCTGATGGCGGAAAATCCGCAGGTCAATGAGCTCATTGAAACTGCAAGAAAGGTTGAGGGTATGCCGAGAAATACCTCGACTCACGCAGCAGGTGTTGTTATTACACACAATCCTGTTTCGACATATGTACCGCTTGCAACAAATGACGGTGTTCCTGTTACACAGTATATTATGACTACGCTTGAGGAACTCGGACTGCTTAAAATGGATTTTCTCGGCTTGCGTACCTTGACTGTTATTGATGATGCTGCAAAAGCAGCAGGTGTTGATATAAACAATGTATCTATTGAGGATGCTGATGTTTATAAAATATTTGCAAGGGGACAGACAGAAGGTATATTCCAGTTTGAGTCAAGTGGAATGAAGCAGATGCTTATGAATCTTAAGCCAACGGCACTTGAGGATTTAATAGCTGCTACATCCCTTTACCGCCCCGGTCCTGCCAAACAGATTGATACTTTTGTTGAAAATTCAAATACTCCTCAGTCAGTTAAATATCTGACTGATAAGCTGAAGCCGATACTTGAAAATACATACGGCTGTATGGTTTATCAGGAGCAGGTAATGCAGATTTTTCGTGAGCTGGCAGGCTATTCCTACGGAAGAGCGGATATTGTAAGACGTGCAATGAGC
>JAIDEF010000401.1 GCA_029054965.1 Eubacterium sp. | reverse complement strand
TTATGTGAATATGAAATACCTTTTCAGCATAGCCGTTAATGGTGTAGCCCTTATTAAAGGATATTTTATCAAAAGCATCGCACATTAGAATATAATTATTATTCAGCAATATTTCTTTGACATTGTCTTTATTTGCAAAATCTATTTCTATTAAAACATCAACAATAGGCTTGGTTTTAATATTCTTTATTGCTGTACTTCCGATATGGCTGATTCTTTTGACATAATCACCTAACAGCAAATTCAAATTTTCTTTTTCGGATGAAAACTGCTTTTCAAATTCTGCATTGTTATCAACAAAACAAATCGGAAACAATTCCCATAATTCCTCTAAACTCAAATCTTTCAGCATGATAAATATTTCCTTAACTGTTTGCTTATCTAACTTTTCTTTTAAAATCAATATTTGCCAGTTTCGCTTGCCTGCACAAATCTTTCGTCTGCAATGTATATGTCTTTGAATCTTTTATAAAACAAGTACCGCACTGTCTGAATTCAAAATCCGTATTTTGGCGTATACACTGTTCCCGTATATTCAGTACCCAATCATAATTTAAGGGTCTGGCATTTATGTCTGACTCACCGCCGACAACCACTAATTCTATATCATCAAGATACTTTTCAATATCAATATTTTCAAGCAGCGGCTGAGCAGTGATACATTTGTGTTTTATTGGTAAATCTTTAAATATATTCAGTTTATAATCGGCATTTTTCTGATTTTCAACAGTACAGCAAACAACCACATTGTCGTATCCATCCGCCCAATCATCAGGAATGCATTTCATAAATCTGTCTATTCTTTTGGTCAGGAATAAAAAGGTACAATCCTGTCTTTCCCTTATCATTTTCCAACAATCATCACGCCAAGCATCTGCTTCTTCAATAAGAAAATCAGAAGAAAAGCATAAATAAACAATGCCCGGTTTCATTTTATAATTACCGTTTTTCAGTTTTTGGACGGGCTTATCAAAATCTTTTGTTTTCACAATTTTGTTTGTATCTATATTTCGTTTTGCATCACCCTTGTGAATGTAGCAATGCAGACAACCGTCACTGCATTTTTTACATCCGTGCCATGGATTCCACATTGCCATACTATCCTACTCCTAAATAGAAATTCATTTAACCTTTTTATAAATGCTTTCACAGGATTTACAAGTGATTTTCAGTTCATAGTCTGA
>JAIDEF010000400.1 GCA_029054965.1 Eubacterium sp. | reverse complement strand
AAAGAGGTTGGCACAATCTCAAGCGTTATCCCTGCCCAGGGCAAGAAAAAGGTACAGATTAATTCAACTCATTTCAATCAGACAGATAAAGATGTTTTCGTAAACTTTGTTTATACAGATAAAAACAGCGGTGATGAGATTGCAGCAGAGCAGATTATCGTTTCACAGGCAGAGCTTAAGAAAGCGGATAACCGTTCAAAGCCTGCTGATATATCCGTTAAAGGTAATATCATAAATGTAGCATTTGATAACGGCAGTGCACTGTTTGATAAAAATAAGGGTCTTATCAGCTACACCAAAAACGGCACCGAATATCTTAAATCAAATCCGATTGATAAGGCTAACGGCTTTGTACCGCATATTTACAGAGGCAGACTTGATAATGACCAGTATATGGTAATATTCTGGAAAATAATCGGTCTTGACTGCTCACACACAAGGCTTGTTTCCTGCGAGGTCAAAAGCAGAAATAATATCAGATATATAAGCACAGTCTATGACTTTGTAACAAGAGGAATATTTGTGCTTGCAAGAGCACAGGTTGATTACTGCTTTGATATGAACGGAAAAATCACAATCAGCGCTTCCCTTAAAAAGATTTGCCCGCTGACAGATCAGCTCCCAAGATTCGGCGTTCATACTGAGCTTAAAAATCAGTTTGAAAAGATTAAGTACTACGGCAGGGGACCAATCGAAAACTATTCGGATTTCAAGGAGCACGCACCAATAGGTATTTATGATACTACTGTAACAGATATGGCTCACAAGTATATCAAGCCTCAGGATTCAGGCAACAGGGGAGATGTGCGATACAGTGTGCTCACAAACAGCAGCGGCACAGGCTTAAAGTTCACTGCCCTTGAAAGATATATCAATTTCAATGCAAATCACTTTACACTCGAACAGCTAAAAAAAGCAAAACATATCGAGGATCTGCCTGATACTGATACCACCTTTGTTACAATAGACGGCTTCGTAAGGGGTACAGGCTCTGGCAGCTGCGGTCCTATCCCATCAAAGGAGCATATGATTGA
>JAIDEF010000040.1 GCA_029054965.1 Eubacterium sp. | reverse complement strand
CTCCAACAGAGGAGGAAAGGCAGATGGTGCCGCATCATCTGGTGGAATTTCTTAATCCCGATGAAAGCTTTTCCGTTGCTCGCTGGTGTGAGCTTGCAAGAGCAAGGATTGATGAAATTATCGGCAGAGGACATGTTCCTATAATAGTCGGCGGAACAGGGCTTTTTATTGACAGTCTTGTTGATAATATTATTTTTGAGGAAATTTCTGTTGATAATGAGCTAAGGCAAAAGCTTATGGAAAAATCAGAGGATGATTTATATAATGAGCTTCTGAGAGTCGACCCAAAATCAGCAGAAAATATACATAAAAACAATAAAAAAAGAGTTGTGAGAGCACTGGAGCTTTATTATTCAGGCTCATCAAAAACTCAGCAGAATATGAATTCGAGAAAAATACAGTCACCCTATGAAGCACTTTATTTCTTTATTAATTACTGTGACAGGCAAAAGCTTTATGACAGAATTAATAAAAGAGTTGATATAATGCTTGACCTTGGTATTATTGATGAAGCACGTGGCTGTATGGATAAATACACAGGCACATCTGCCCAGGCAATCGGTCACAAGGAGCTGATGCCGTATATTAAGGGTGCAGACAGTCTTGAAAGCTGTGTTAATAAATTAAAGCAGGAAACACGCCGTTATGCCAAAAGGCAGATTACCTGGTTTAAAAGACGTGAAAATGCCGTACTTCTTGAGCCTGATATTATGGGCTATGAGGATATGACAGCATATGCAGTTAAAAAATGTGAGGAATTTTTAAATGGCAGAGTCTGAAAAAAGAAAAGTGAATAAAAATTCAGATTCAATCAGAAAAGATGTTGTGGTTATGATTATTGTTCTGCTGATTATAGCAGGATATATCTTTGCTGAATGCTACAAAGCAACACATGTTGATGTTGAAACGATTACAGCAGTTACTTCAACAGTTTATGATACGATTGAGGCAAAGGCGCTTGTAATACGTGACGAGCATATCGTTAACAGTAATAGCGGTGCAGTTACCGTTGCATGTGTTGATGACGGTGCAAAGGTTAAGGTTAACGGCAATATTGCAATGGAGTTTTCAAGTGAGGATAATGCAAGGAATTATTCAGCTTTGAATGCTTTGCATAATCAGCTTGATTATTATATTGAGCTTGAAAGCAAAACCGCAGGTCTGACTACTGATATTGAAACGATTGACCGAGATATACTCAATGATATTAATTCATATGTCCGCTCTGCAAATTCAGGCTCTGTTGAAAAGCTTGCTGCATATACCGATGATTTGAATGACAAACTTACAAGACGTCAGATGATTATAGGTAAAACTATTGATTTTTCAGAAGTTAAGAGTGATTTGCAGGGGCAGATTAATGCTATTGACGCAAATTCCTGCAGACCGACAGGCTATCTTACTACAGACCGGTCAGGTGTTTTCTCATCATATACAGATGGGCTTGAAGCTGCTTTTAATTATGAGGATGTATTGACTCTTGATGTGGAGACCCTCCAGTTATATATCGAGCAGGCAGAAAATGTTCAGAAAAATACACAGTCCTTCGGCAAGCTTATTACAACCTATGAATGGTATTTTTGTGCAGTTGTTAATACTGCTGATGTTAAAGGTATAAAAAACGGCAGCAGTCTTGATGTTGCAATCAAGGACAGTGACAAGGTTATAAGATGTCAGGTGGCTGCAGGCGCTGAGCCTGAGTTGGGTGTTGAGCAGACAGTGCTTATTTTGCAGTCGTCACAGCTTGATGCAGATATTACTTCTATGAGGCTTGAGGATATTGAGATAAGATATAATTCCTATTCCGGCTTTAAGGTGCCGTCATCAGCAATTCATGTTGATGAAAACGGCAAAAAATGTGTTTATGCTCTTGTAGCAAATCAGGTTTCACAGCGTGATGGTGAAATCATTTATTCAACAAAGGATTATTCTGTATTCGCTTATGACCCGAATAACAGTAAGTCAATCCGTTTTTATGACCAGATAATTACGAAAGGAAAGGACTTGCATGATGGAAAAGTTTATACTTGATGAAAACAGGCTGAAATCGGTTGAGGATAACTACAAGGCTATCAGATACAGGATTGAGGAGTCTGCTGTAAAAGCAGGACGAAATCCTGATGATGTAAGGCTTATGGCAGTTACTAAAACGGTTGAAAGTGTTTATATTAACAGCGCACTTGATTTGGGTGCTGACCTGATTGGAGAAAACAGGGTGCAGGAATACTTGGGTAAAAAGGATGAGCTTCACCTTGATGGAGTTGAAAAGCATCTTATAGGTCATCTGCAGACAAATAAGGTTAAGCAGATTGTCGGCGAGGTTGATATGATTGAATCTGTTGACTCGGTTAAGCTTGCTAAGGAAATCAGCAGGGTATCTCTTAATAAAGGAATTACCACTGACATTCTTGTTGAGGTCAATGTCGGCAGGGAGGAGTCAAAAAGCGGTATTTATCTTGAAGGGCTTGAAGAGCTGCTGCTTGAGATAGCAGAAATGCCGTCGATTAAGATAAAGGGATTGATGACAATTCCGCCGATTTGCGATACTGATGCAGAGGTTTCACAATATTTTGAAGCAATGCATCAAACTTTCATTGACATTAGAGATAAAAAATTAGATAATGTTAATATGGATATTTTATCAATGGGAATGAGCGGTGATTTTGAGGCTGCCGTTGCCAATGGCTCAAATATAGTCAGAGTTGGCTCTGCTATATTCGGTGCGAGAAAATATTTTTGATGATTGAAAAGGAGAGGCAGTATGGGATTTTTTGATAAGATAAAAGACATTGTTTCAG
>JAIDEF010000004.1 GCA_029054965.1 Eubacterium sp. | reverse complement strand
GTTTCAGATAACGATGAGGACGATTTTGATGATTTTTATGATGATGCAGCCAGCAGCTCTATCGGGCTTGAGCCTCCTGTAAGAGAAAGAGCATCAAGGAGAGAGCGTGCACCGAAGGCGGAAAAGGAGGAGCGTTTTTCGGAACGCCCGCGTATGCGCCGCCACGACAGCGACAAGGTTGTTAACATACATACGACAACCCAGCTTCAGGTTGTGCTTGTTAAGCCTGAAAGATTTGATGAAGCTGCTGCAATCGGTGATAATCTGAATGAAAAAAGAACGGTTGTGCTTAATCTCGAAAGCACGAATCGTGATGTTGCAAGAAGGCTGCTTGATTTCCTGAGCGGTGTTGCTTATGCAAGCAATGGTCAGATTAAACGTGTTGCAAACAGCACATATATTATTACACCTTATAATGTTGATGTTATGGGTGATTTGATTGATGAATTAGAGAATAACGGAATGTTTATGTAAACTTTCAAAGGAGAATATGCTATGATTACACCAAGACAAATTCGTGAAAAAAAGATTTCTACCGTTGAACGTGATGGTTATGACAGAAATGAGGTTAACGAGCTTTTAGTTGATATTATTGAGTCATATGAGGCTGTTTGTGAGGAAAACAAAGAGCTTTATCGCAAAATGGAAATTCTTGCAAACCGCATTGAGGAATACAGAGATGATGAGGATTCAATCAAAACTGCTATTATCTCTGCTCAGAAAATGGCACATCAGGTTACAGCCGAGGCTAAGGAAAAAGCAGAGCAGACTATTGCTGAAAGTGCAGCATCTGCTCAGCAGACTGTACAGGATGCAAAGGCTAAGGCTGATAAGATTGTAGGTGAGGCAAGAGAGTATGTTGCAAACCTTACTAAGGAGAAGGCACAGGCCGCTGATGAAATTATTGCTGATGCTCAGTCAAAAGCAAATGCTGCCATTTCAAGTGCACAGCTTGTTGCTCAGGATACTCTTGATAAGGCTAAAAAGCTGACCGAAGAGCTGGTTGAAAAGGCTAAGAACGAAAAAGGTCAGCAGCAGGAAATGATGTCAAAACTTAAGGCTGAGTCAAGAGAGTTTAAAACAAATCTTGTTAATCTTTATGAAGCACAGCTTAATAAGCTTAAGGAGCTTGCACAGTCAGGTGCAGAGGACAGCATAGAGGGCTTGGAGAGTGAGCTTGATGAAATAGTTGATAATATCGGAAAGGCTGCTGCCGGAGAGATTGAAATACCACAGTCAGAGGAAACAGAGCCAGCAGATAATGAGAACGAAGAAGCTGAAGAGGAAGCTGCAGTTGAAGAGGCTGCAGAGGAGTATTCTGAGGAAATTGCTGAAATTGCTGACGAGGATGTTCAGGAGGAAACGGCTGAAGAAGAATTTGTTCTTGAAACCAAGGATGAAGTTGATGATATAATCAATGAGATTGAAACAATGGAGCCTGCTTTTGAGCCTGTTGAGGATGAAGAAGAGGAACCGCCTACTGAAGAGGAGGTTGAGAATGCACTCAATGCTTTCACAGCAGACGAAATAACACCTGTTGATGATGCAGTTGCATCAATTCCTGTTATTGAGGATGAGCCTGAGTTTGAAAGCTCACAGCCGTTTGAAACATTTTTCAATGTTGACAAATCAGGTGTAAATTCAGATGAAACAATTTCTCTTGTAGCACCCGATGAGGATGATGATGAGGATGATAGAGGAAAGTTTAAGGGCTTTTTTAAAAAGAAAAAATAATTCCTAAGGAGCGAATATATATAATGGATTATAATCAGACACTTAATTTACCAAAAACCGAATTCCCTATGAGGGCAGGTCTTCCGGCAAGAGAGCCTGAGTTCCTTGCAAGATGGGAAGCAAATGATCAGTATGCACAGCTTATGAAGCATAATGAGGGCAAGCCGCTGTTTGTTCTTCACGATGGTCCTCCGTATGCTAATGGTGATATTCATATCGGTCATGCACTTAATAAAACAATTAAGGATTTTATTGTAAGATATAAGAATATGACAGGCTTTCAGTCACCATTTGTTCCCGGCTGGGATACTCATGGACTTCCGACTGAGCTTGCTGCAAGAAAGAAGGCCGGCATTACTGCTGACAGCAATATCACAGATTTAGAGCTTAGAAAAATCTGCTGTGATACTGCAATGAATTTTGTTAATTTACAGCGTGAATCCTTTAAAAGGCTTGGTATTATTGCTGAGTGGGATAAACCTTATATCACTCTTCAGAAAGAATTTGAAGAGGAGCAGATTAAGGTGTTCGCTTCAATGGCATCCAAGGGCTATATTTATAAGGGCTTGAAGCCTGTTTACTGGTGTGCTGATTGTAACACTGCTCTTGCAGAGGCTGAGATTGAATATGCAGAGGATCCTTGTCATTCAATCTATGTTAAGTTTAATGTTACTGATGATTTAGGCAAGCTAACACCAATGGGTGTTGATTTGACTAAAACTTATTTTGTAATCTGGACAACAACTACCTGGACTCTGCCTGCTAATGTTGCAATATGTGTTGGTCCAAACTATGAGTATTCAGTAATCAAGGCCGACGGCGAGTTCTATATTATGGCTACTGATTTAGCTCCTGCAGCTATGGAGGCAAAGGGTGTTTCTGAATATGAAACAGTAGGAATTATCCGCGGCAACGAGCTTGAATATATGAAAACTCAGCATCCGTTTATTGACAGAACATCGCTTGTTATTGTTGGTGATCATGTAACACTTGAAAGCGGTACGGGCTGCGTTCATACTGCTCCGGGTCACGGTGTTGAGGACTTTGTTGTATGTAAAAATTATCCTGAAATTCCAATTGTTGTACCTGTTGATGCAAAAGGCAGATTAACAGACGAGGCAGGACAGTTTGCCGGTCTTACAACTGAGGAGGCTAATAAGCCTATCGCTATGCACCTTGATGAAATCGGTGCACTGTTTGCTCTTAAAAAGATTGAGCACCAGTATCCTCATTGCTGGAGATGTCATAAGCCTGTTATCTTCCGTGCAACAAGCCAGTGGTTCTGTTCTGTTGACGATTTTAAGGATGCAGCAGTTAAGGCAGCAGAGGATGTAAAATGGTATCCTGAATGGGGTAAGGACCGACTCCAGTCAATGGTTCAGGAAAGAGCTGACTGGTGTATATCCCGTCAAAGAAAATGGGGTGTTCCTATCCCTGTTGTATATTGTCAGGATTGTGGCAAAGAAATTATTGATAACGATGTAATGATGAAAATCTCAAAAGTATTCGGTGAGGAAGGCTCAGACGCATGGTTTGCGCATGATACTGAATACTTCCTTCCTGAAGGCTTCAAGTGTCCTCACTGTGGCAGCGATAAGGGATTTGATAAGGAAAAGGATATTATGGATGTATGGTTTGATTCAGGTTCTTCTCATCAGGCTGTATGTGCAAAAAGACCTTATCTTAAACGCCCGGCAGATGTTTATATGGAGGGTGCTGACCAGTATCGCGGCTGGTTCCAGTCATCACTTTTAACTGCTATTGCAGGCGGCGAGAAAAAGGCTCCTTATGAGCAGATTATCACTCATGGCTGGACTGTTGATGGCGAAGGCAAAAAGATGTCAAAGTCACTTGGTAATGGTATTGACCCGCAGGATATTATCAAGCAGTATGGTGCTGATATTCTCAGACTTTGGGTTGCCAGTGCTGATTACCACGCAGATATCCGTATCAGCAAGGAAATTCTTAAGCAAATCAGCGATAACTATCGTAAGCTTAGAAATACAGCAAGATATTGTATCGGTAATTTATATGATTTTAATCCTGATACAGATATGGTTGATAACGATAAGCTTGAGGAGCTTGATAAGTATGCACTTATGAAGCTTGACGAGGTTATTGAAGTTGCTCGCAAGGGTTATGAGGAATACGATTATCATACCACTGCATATGCACTGCACCATTTCTGTGTGGTTGATATGAGTAACTTCTACTTTGATGTTCTTAAGGACAGACTTTATACATCTGCACCGAACAGTGCAACACGCCGTGCAGCACAGACTGTTCTTTATAAGGTGCTTGATGCACTTACACTCTTGCTTACACCGGTTCTTGCATATACTGCTGACGAAATCTGGCTTGCTATGCCTCATGAGTCAAGCAAAAATACAGAGTCACCTCTGTTCAACGATATTCCGCAGGCTGATTTCATTGAAGCTGATGATGCTTTTATTGCTAAGTGGGATAGAATTCACGAGGTAAGAACTGATGTTCAGAAGGCTCTTGAGCTTGCAAGAAATGAAAAGATTATCGGTAAACCGCTTGAAGCAAAGGTTACCTTATTTGCAGACGGTGAGCTGTTTGATTTCTTAAAATCAGTTGAAACTCAGCTTCCTGAAATATTCATTACCTCAACAGTTGTTATTGAAAATGGCGAAGGTGAAGTTAAGGGTGATGTTGAGGGCCTCAGCGTTACTGTTACTAAGGCAGACGGCGAAAAGTGTGAGCGCTGCTGGAAGTATTCCGATACAGTAGGTAAGGCTGCAGATCATCCTACACTTTGTAAGCACTGTGCTGATGTTATGGCAGAAATTGCTGAATAAATATAATTAATAAGTACACTGTAATATTGTGTGCAGTAGGGTAAAACAATTGGTTTTACCCTACTCTTGCAAAAGGAGTGATTTTGTGAAATTAAAGAATAAAAATATATGGTCAGTTGTTATGATTATTGCTATTATTGCCATTGATCAGGTAACAAAATATTTTGCGAAATCTGCTCTTTATCCTGACGGAGATAAGGATTTTATTAAAGGCTTTATTGAGTTCAGATATGCCGAAAATACAGGTATGGCATTTTCAATGTTCAGCGGTGCAAGATGGTTTTTTGTAGTATTGACGGCTGTTGTCACAGTGGGAATGGCTGTCTATATGTTTAAGAAATGTCAGCAAAATTTGTGGCTTTATTGGACAATCGGTGTTTTGATTTCCGGTGCTGTCGGTAATCTGATTGACAGAATTTGCTATGGCTACGTAATTGATTTTATAAATCCGACCTTTGTTGATTTTGCAATATTCAATATTGCTGACTGTGCTGTTACTCTCGGAGCAGTCAGTCTTGTCGCTTACCTTGTTTTTGATATGTTCAAAAAGGATAATAAGGAGAGCAAAAATGAGTGAAAGCTTTACCTTTACAGATATTAGTGCAGGTGTAAGAATTGACAAGTATTTAACCGAACATCTTGACGGCTTTACACGCTCAGCAGTTTCAAGGCTCATTGAGGATGATAATGTAGTTGTAAACGGCAGGGCTGTTAATAAGAATTATAAGCTGAAGTCAAATGACAGTATAAATGTTTTTGTTCCGGATGCAGTTCCTCTCGAGGCGGTTGCAGAGAATATACCGCTTGATATTGTCTATGAGGACAATGACCTTTTGGTTGTGAATAAGCCTAAGGATATGGTTGTTCATCCTGCAGCAGGCAATTATACGGGTACTTTGGTGAATGCTTTGCTGTATCATTGCAAGGACAGTCTGAGTGGAATTAACGGTGTTATACGTCCCGGTATTGTCCACAGGATTGACAAGGACACATCGGGTCTTTTGATAGTTGCAAAAAACGATATGGCACATCTTGATTTGGCACAGCAGATTAAAGAGCATTCCTTTCATCGTGCCTATGAGGCGGTTGTTTACGGCAATATCAAGGATGACAAAGGAACTGTTCATCAGCCTATTGGGAGAAATCCGAAGGACAGAAAAAAGATGGCTGTAACCGATAAGAATTCAAAGGATGCGGTTACGCATTATGAGGTTATAAAGCGTTACGGGAATTTTACGCATATACGATGTGTTCTTGAAACAGGCAGAACACATCAGATTCGTGTGCATATGGCATATATCGGTCATCCGCTTGCCGGTGACAGTGTTTATGGTCCTAAAAAAGTTATAACAGAGCTTAAAGGACAGTGTTTGCATGCAGGTGAAATTGGTTTTGTGCATCCGAGGACTAACGAATATTTGGAATTTAAGGCACCTTTGCCTGAATACTTTAAAAAATATATAGCTAAACTTGAAAAGAAACAGGGGTGATATAATGGAAAAAACCTTTGAAAACTGGCTTGTCGTATCAGATATTGACGGCACACTTAACAATAAAATGAGAAAATTACCTAAAAGAAATTATGATGCCATTAAAAGGTTTACCGAGCTTGGAGGTAATTTTACTCTTGCATCAGGCAGACTTCAATCCAGTCTGGAGCGTAATTATAACAGAATTACGCCTAATCAGCCTGCTGTCATTTTAAATGGTGCAGGAATATATGATTATAATAAAAGAGAAATGCTGTGGCAAAATACAATTGGTAAAAAGGGCAGAGATTTTGTAAGATATATAGCTAAGGAATTTGATGAAATTGCTAAAAGCGTTGATATCGGAATTTATTTTGCCGACTATGTATACATTGTTAAAAGCGGACTTTTTGCAAAGGGTACAATGTATTTTGACAAGGCAAGGCATGAGTATGTAAGGTCCATTGACGATGTTCCTGAGGACGGCTGGATGAAGGTTATTTTCTGGTCAAATCCTGTTGTTATAAATAAGCTGAAAAAGCTTATTGACAGAATGGAAAATCCTGATGCAAATTTTATGGCATCATCACTTTTTTCACTTGAAATGCTTCAAAAAGATACCCATAAGGGTGTCGGTATTATGAAGCTTGCCGATATGCTTGGCATTGAAAAAAGTCATGTGGCGGCAATCGGCGATTACTATAATGACTGGGATATGCTTAGAACGGTGGGACTTCCTGCCTGTGCAGGTCAGGCTCCAAGCTCAATTCACAAAATCTGCAAGTTTGAGGCTTGCCACTGTAATAATGGCTGTGTCGCCGATTTGCTTGAATACATAATGTCAGGCAAGGCTGAGGAAGCCATTGCCAAAGAAGTCTTAGAACAAACAACGTAAAGAGGTAATTACAATGTTAACTATCGGAGCTCATTTGAGTGCATCAAAGGGATATACTGCAATGCTTAAGCAGGCACAGGAAATCGGTGCAAATACCTTTCAGTTTTTCACAAGAAATCCACGTGGAGGCAGTGCAAAGGCTATTGACCAAAAGGATGTTGATACTTTTCTCGAACTTATGAAAAGTGAGAATTTTCCTGTTATTCTTGCTCATGCACCATACACACTTAACTGCTGCAGTGCCAAGCCTGAAACAAGGGAATTTTCACTGAATACCTTTGCAGATGATTTAAAGCGTATGGAATATACACCGGGTCAGCTTTATAATTTTCACCCCGGCTCTCATGTCGGACAGGGCGAGGAGGTCGGAATTGAGCAGATAGCAGAAATTCTTAACAAGGTTTTATTCCCTGAAATGACAACAACAGTTCTGCTTGAAACAATGGCAGGCAAGGGTACTGAAATAGGCAGAAGCTTTGAGGAGCTTAGGTCAATTATTGACAGGGTTGAGCTTAGTGATAAAATGGGCGTTTGTCTTGATACCTGTCATATTCACGATGGCGGTTATGATATTGTAAATGATCTTGATGGTGTGCTTGAGGAGTTTGATAAGGTAATCGGTCTTGACAGATTAAAGGCTATTCATCTTAATGACAGTAAAAATCCGCTTGCTGCGCATAAGGACAGGCACGAAAAAATCGGCGAGGGTTATCTCGGTCTGGATGCTTTTGAAAGAATTATCAATCATCCATCACTTAAAAATCTTCCGTTTTTCCTTGAAACGCCGA
>JAIDEF010000399.1 GCA_029054965.1 Eubacterium sp. | reverse complement strand
TTTGCTTACAGCAGTCGGACCAATCGTTTCGGTTATGTCCACCCCTGCTGAAGCATCGGCAGAAACAACACAATACTTAACAATATGCTTTATCGGAATACCATTTATAACAGCATATAATATAATCAGCTCAATATTCAGAGGAATGGGTGACTCCAAAAGCCCTATGTATTTCATAGCCGTTGCATGTGTATTCAACATTGCACTTGACTATCTGTTTATCGGTCATATGGGCATGGGGGCTGCCGGGGCCGCACTGGGCACAACGCTCTCACAGACAATTAGCGTAATAATCTCGCTTACAGTGATAATCAAGCGAAAAATGATTCCCGACATTGCCAAAACAGATTTTAAACCGCAGAAAAACATACTGTCAAAGCTGTTAAAGATTGGCTTCCCTGTTGCAGTTCAGGATGGCTTCATTCAGATTGCATTCATTATAATAACAATTATTGCCAACCGCAGAGGACTCAATGATGCAGCAGCCGTCGGAATTGTTGAAAAAATAATCGGCATTCTATTCCTTGTGCCGTCATCCTTGCTGTCAACAGTATCTGCACTGTCAGCCCAGAATATCGGTGCAAAAAAATATGACAGAGCCGATAAAACACTGAAATACGCCGTTATAATAACGGTAATATTCGGCGTTATTGCATCAACAGTAATTGAATTCACTGCTGAGCAGGCAGTACATCTTTTCACAGAAAGTGATACTGTTGCTGTTTTAGGCGGTCAATATCTGCGCAGTTATGTATGGGACTGTGCTATTGCGGGAATTCACTTCTGCTTCAGCGGATATTTCTGTGCCTTTGGTCTGTCAAATATTTCATTCATACATAATGCCGCTTCCATCATTTTAGCACGTATTCCGCTTTCATATCTCGCATCAAAAATGTATGCAGACACACTGTTTCCTATGGGAATGGCGGCGCCAATAGGCTCCTTGCTGTCGGTAATAATATGCATCGCAGCTTTCATATGGATTAAGAAAAAACCTGAAAAATTTAAAACCTTATAAATAAAATCCCGCTGTATTCAGATTATGAATACAGCGGGATTTTATTTTATGCTTTAGCTTTCTTTTTACCTGTAAATATTGAAATACCAAATATAACAATCAGCATTGCTGCCGCAAAGCACATCCACAGAATTGTTGTTGTTTTACCCTGAGGAATGAAGAAATCATAATAGCCTTTAAGGTAAATAACACAAACTATCAGAGGCAGAATATACTGCATATAAACTCTTATCCACTTAGGGAATTTGATACCCGAACCTGTATTGGCTTCTTTAAGGAAATTCTCAAAGCCCCAGCCGTTCTTTCTTACACAGAAAAGCACAAATACAAGTGAACCGAGAGGAAGAAGATTATACGAAACAAGGAAATCCTCTAAATCCATAACAGTTGTACCATCGCCAAGCGGCTGGAATTTTGAAAGAAGATTAAAGCCTATAATTGCAGGAATGGATAAAACTGTTATCAAAACAAAATTAACACCAACAGACTTTTTTCTGCTCCAGCCATTCATATCAATAAAGGCAGCAATTATATTTTCAAACACTGCAACAATTGTTGAAAGTGCCGCAAAAGACATAAATACAAAGAACATTGTTCCCCATATTCTGCCGCCCGCCATATTATTAAACACATTCGGCAGAGTTATAAACAAAAGTGACGGACCTGCACCCGGCTCAACACCGAAAGCGAAGCAGGCAGGAATAATAATGAAGCCTGCCATCAATGCGACAAATGTATCAAGAAAAATAATATTAACAGCCTCTCCTGTTATTCTCTTTTTTCTGTCAAGATAGCTGCCGAAAATTTCCATCGCACCGATACCAATGCTCAGAGTAAAGAATGCGTGGCTCATTGCAGCAAATACCGATGTACCTACACCGTTTTCAACAACATTTTTAAAATCAGGAACAAGATAAAACTTTATTCCCTCCGATGCATTCGGAAGGAAAACAGAATGAACAGCAAGAACTATCATAAGAACAATAAGAAATGCCATCATTACCTTTGTAACCTTTTCAACACCATTTTTAACACCGAGTGCACAAATACCAAAGGATATAACGATTGCCGCAAGTGCCCATCCGCCCATCGTTACAGGCTGTGACAGCATTGTTGAAAACACGTTAGCTACACCATCGGCATCAAGCCCTGACATTTTTCCCGTCAGCTCAAGATATGCATAGTAGAGCATCCATCCGCCCACCATTGTATAAAACATCATCAGCAAAAAGCTTCCGAGAATACTTATCCATTTCAGACTGTGCCATTTTGTTCCCTTCGGTTCAAGCTTTTCAAAAGCCTTACCCATTCCAAGCTGACTTCCTCTTCCCATGGTAAACTCGCAGACCAGAATCGGCAAGCCTAAAATGAGAAGAAATGCTAAGTACATTACAATGAATGCCGCACCGCCATACATTCCGCATATGTATGGAAATTTCCATACATTACCTATACCGACAGCACAGCCTGCCGAAACTAATATGAAGCCTAACCTTGAGGCAAATTTTTCTCTACCCGCCATAAAAACCTCTCAATAAATTATCATTTTATATTTATATTCTAACTATAAAAAACTTTTATGTCAAGCAGTTTAAAATTTAATAGACCTTTTATTATCTTTTTTCTGCCCGGCAGACTAAAAGCACAGTCCCTTGACCGTGCTTTAAAGTTTTGTTTATTGCTCTGACAATATTGAAATAATAGAATCAAGCTGTTCTGTGGGAACACCGAAATCAGCAAGACAGTTATATGTTTTTTCACTCAGAGTATCACCTTCTGCAGAATGAACTGCCTTATAATAACCACTGCCTTCAACATTTTTCAATGTTCTTGTACCGCCGATATTTCCGAAATTGGAATAAAGATAATCTCGGTACAGACTATCCTCAGGCACTCCGAGAAGCGCATTGACAAGATATGCAATCATACCCGTTCTGTCAGTACCGATATTACAATGAAAAATAAGCGGATAGCTCTCCTCTTTTGAAAGAATTTCAAACACCTTCAAAAGCTCATCCTTGTTATCAAGGAAGGTATTCCCCTCCCATTCCATAGGACAGCTATAATATGTAACACTGTCACCAAGAGGACTTGATGTAATTGCACCCGTTTCTCCATCTGAGGTCTTACGAACATCGATTTCTGTTTTAATACCTAAATCCTCAAGCATTATCTTTTTGCCTGACTCGGTTATTTCAATATTCGGTGTTTGAGCACTGCTTTCATTGAGCCTTCCGCATCTGAAAATCAGACCCTGCTTTGTTCTTGTTCCATTCTCACGCTCCCAGCCGCCAAGGTCACGCACATTGGTGATACCATCAACATAAAGATTCCTCGGTGCTTCAGCGTCAGTAGTGAATTTTGAAACACTGCTTGTTTCATTGCCTGCACTTACAGTCCAATAATACACAGTATCAAGCTTTAAATTATAAACACTTATACTTTCAGTTTCTGATGTATATTCGACTGAATTTTCCATATTCTCATTTTCACTCAGCCTGAGAATATATTCAGTATCCGCACCGCCATTATACTGCCATGTAAATTCAACGGGCTCAGGACGGCTTTTTTCCTTTTTACCGTTTGTATAAAGAACAAATGAGGATAAGGGGCTATTAAGATACAAAGCCTGCTTTTTGGAATGCTGCACTACTGTATCATCAACAGGATATACTGCCGATATAGCTGTGTCCGCACTGCTCTGCACAACTGCAGCCTTTTTATTTTCACCGCTGCAGCCAGTAAAAGCCAACATCATAATGACTATTGATAACAAAATACTTATAGCTTTTCTCATAACAACACCCTCGTCATTTAAAATAATATCTAATCAACCTGAATTTTAAACACTATTTTTCTTACATTAACATCTTTCTGAGCACTTAGACCGGGCAAATGGGCATCCTGCGGAT
>JAIDEF010000398.1 GCA_029054965.1 Eubacterium sp. | reverse complement strand
ATCAGTTTATTGTCAATGAAATGCCGCAGCCGACAACTCCTGAAAATAAGGGGGATTTGACCTTTGAGCACAAGGGCGGAAAGGTTACAGTATATAATAGCAAGGTTAAGTTTGTTGTTGATAACGGCAGAATTATCAGCTATCAGCTTGATGGCAATGAAATGCTTCTTTCACCGATTGAGCCTAATTATTTCAGAGCATTGACAGATAATGATATTGATTTTCTTAATTTTACACCACAGTTTACAAAGCTGCATCCGTTTTATATGTGGCAGAGGGCAACAAAGCATACCTGTGCAGTTAAAACAGTTGCGAAAGCAGGCAGTGATAATACCGTGGAGATTAATGTTGCCTACAGCACACGAGGCTTAAAAAATTCAGTAGCATCATTCAAGCTTTATCCGGACGGCAGAATTTATATTTATCACAGTGCAATTCCTGAATCCAATATGCTCAGATTTGGATATAAAATGACTCTGCCAAAGGAAATGGAATATGTAACCTGGTACGGCAGAGGTCCGCTGCCAAGCTACTGCGACCGTAAAACAGGTTATAAGATTGATAAGTATTCTTCAACTGTTACAGATATGGAATACCGCTATATGCGTCCTCAGGAGTCATCCAACAGGGCTGATGTGCGTTATTTCACGATTACAAATAAAAAGGGCAAGGGACTGAAATTTATTTCATATTTCAATGACCCGTTTAATTTTTCAGCTTATCATTACACAACCGATGGTCTTGACAAAGCAACACATATCAATAATATTCCATATGAAGATATTACAACAGTTAATATCGACCATATGCAGGTTGGTGTTGGCGGTGATTTGCCGGGGCAGGCATTTGTGCGTGAGCCTTATATAATGAAAAAAGGAGTTAAGCAGGCATATTCATTTGTTATTGAGCCTGTTGAATAATGTATGAAAAGAGTTTTTGCATTTATAGGTTTTACTTCTGCAGTTACTCTTATTATACTTAATATTATTCCCTACAATTTTGCAGGGCTTGTTTTATCAATAGCAGTGGTGCTCTTTATCGCATCACTGCTTATTAAATTTACAAGGGAAGGCAAGGTTATATGCGTTGTGCTTGGCAGTATTGTATTTGCCTGCACGATGTTTATGCTTGTAAGTGACAGCAGTGTAATACCTGCAAAGACTCTTGAGCGAAAGTCTGCAGATGCCGTGTTTCAGATAATAGATATACCTGAATATAATGAGGAAAGCAATACTTATACATATATTGTCAGAACAACAAAAATTGACCTGGAAGGATCACCGCAGAATATCAAGGTTTATCTTAAAAGTGATGAAAAGCTTGATGCAGATTATTATGATGATGTTTCTGCTAAACTGTTTTTCTATTCAGCAGGAGAAAATCCCTTTAAAAGCTATGGTCTTTATGGTGACGGAATTTACGTGTGTGCACGGCTCAATAA
>JAIDEF010000397.1 GCA_029054965.1 Eubacterium sp. | reverse complement strand
TTTAATTTCAGGATTTTTCTCTGATAGTCTGTCATACAATCCGTCAAAGGCTACACTGTCGTGTACATTTCCCGGACTTACCGTAACATCCATTACATATCCGTTTTTATCCCAGCCTGTCTGTGCTGTGTATGCAAAGCATTTTTTATGCTCGCCTTTATGAAACACTCCGCTTTCAGGGTCTGTTGTTGACTGTGTGATTTCTTTATCCTTTGGTGGCTTTGTTTCATCAAACGGCTTTTTATCATGGCTCTCTCTGTCCTCGTTGATTTCTTCCATTAACTGTTTTTCATATGTTCTTGCCGCCTTTGGAACTGCCTTTTTTACAGCCTTCTTTAAATTGGCATTTGCTTTGATATGTGTTCCGTCTACAAATACGGCTTCCGGTGATAAATATCCTGCATGATTGATTTCATCTAATATCCAATAGAATATCTCCTCTATGGTCTGTTCGGTATATCTGTGTTTGAAATTGTAACTGATTGTAGAAAAGTGCGGTATCGGTTCGTTCATTAAATATCCTAAGAACCAACGATATGCTACATTCATCTTAATTTCTTCTACCGTTCTGCGAAGTGAAGGTATTCCGTACAAATGCTGTATCAATACCATTTTGAACAGAACCACCGGGTCTATACTCGGTCTGCCGTTATCCAAACAGTACAATTTCTCCACTATATCGTATATATGTGTAAAATCTACTGCACTGTCTATTTTCCTTAACAGATGCTCTGCCGGCACAAACTCCTCTATACTGAATATTTCTACTTGCTCTCGCTTTTCTCTGTGCTTTTCTATCATTTTTATCACCATTTCTATTTTACTATAAATATGCAAAAAAGCCCAGCCTTAGCTGGACCTTTTTCGACAAGCTGAAACACCATAAGGTATAAGACCTTATGGTGTTTTTCTGTATTATGCACTATTTTATAATTCTGTTTTATCAAGCATTCTGCCCATAAGCACACCCATAACGCTGGCCATCATAAGACCTCGTGTCCAGCCTGAGCTGTCACCAAGACAGTGGAGTCCTTTAATATTTGTGTTAAGATTCTCATCCATTTTTACTTTATTGCTGTAAAATTTAAGCTCAGGGCTGTAAAGCAGTGTTTCGGTTGAAGCAAATCCCGGCACAACAACATCAAGCATTTTTATAAATTCAATAATGTTTGTCATTGCTCTGTATGGCATTGCGGCAGTTATGTCACCTGCAACAGCATCCTTAAGTGTTGGTTTGACGTTGCTTTTCGACAGCTCATACTGCCATGTTCTTTTTCCGTCAAGTATATCACCGAAGCGCTGCACCATAATTTTGCCTGCCCCCAGCATATTAGTAAGCTCGCCAACCTTTTGTGCATATTCAATAGGCTGATTAAAAGGCTCGGTGAAATTGTGGCTTACAAGTATAGCAAGGTTAGTATTTTCGCTTTTCTTATCCTTATAGCTGTGTCCGTTTACGACAGCAAGATCATTGTCATAATTTTCCTGGGCAACAAAACCGCCTGGGTTCTGGCAGAAAGTACGCACCTTGTTTTTCCACGGTCTGGGGTAACCGATAAGTTTTGATTCATATAGTGCTTCATTGACCTTTTCCATAACCTCATTACGGCACTCAACTCTTACACCTATGTCAACAGTGCCCGGCTTGTGTGCAATATCGTGTTCCTCGCAAAGCTTTTCAAGCCAGTCGGCACCTCGTCTGCCTGTGGCAATAACGATTTCCTCTGCACTGATGACTTTGTCACAGCCGTTATATTCAATTATTACACCCTTGCATACAGAATTTTCTATAATAATATTTTTACATTCTGTCTGAAACAGCATATCGACACCACTGTCAGAAAGGTGTTTCTGTATTTTATAATACAGCTCCTGTGCTTTTTCAGTACCAAGGTGACGAATAGGACAGTCAACAAGCTTTAAGCCCGCTTTAATTGCATTTTTTCTGATTTCTTTAATAGCATCACCTGTGCCGATACCTTCAATTTTAGTGTCAGCACCAAACTCAAGATAAATTTTATCTGTGTAATCAATAAGCTCCTGTGCAAAATCCTCGCCAATAAGTGTAGGCAAATCCCCGCCGACCTCATAGCTGAGGCTGAGCTTACCATCGGAGAATGCACCTGCACCTGAAAAACCGGTGGTAATAGCACAGCTCGGCTTGCAGTTGACGCAGTGACCGGCTTCACTTTTTGGACAATGTCTTTTTTCAACGGGCTTGCCTTTTTCAATAAGCAGTATTTTCTTTTTTGAATTTTTTTTAATTAATTCAAGTGCCGTAAAAATGCCTGCCGGACCTGATCCGACAATTATTAAATCATAATCCATTTTCATTCTCCTAAAAATATATATTTGCAGTAAAAAAGGCAGACTGTAAC
>JAIDEF010000396.1 GCA_029054965.1 Eubacterium sp. | reverse complement strand
TCACCAATACAATACAAATAATAATTTTCATAGCAGTTTTCATTTTATAAATGTCAGACTCCTTTTTGACTTTCTGCCAGAGCATTCAGCTCTTCAATTTCTCTTCTTTCCTTTTCCTCACGGAATGCTTTTAATTTACCTTCCTGTGCCTTTTCGTCAAATTTATAGAACAGCATAGGAATAACCTGCAGAATAAGTCCAACTGCACCGAAAGCAGTAAGCATAAAGAATATTACATTCAGTAGTGTAGTGTAATTAACACCGCCGACAACTGATGCTTTTGTAGTGCTTTCAATCAGCGGCTTAGCAAGATTGTTTGTTATTTTAGACATAACATCAGCATCATAGCCGAAGTTATCAACAACGGCAAGCATAAGAACATTGCCCACTGCAATAGCTATTTTATTCAGAAGACTTCTGAATGAAAAAACTGTTCCCTCAAGTCTTCTGCCTGTTCTCATTTCTATATCGTCAATAACATCAGAGAACATTGCAGCAAACAGCACTGTCATAATACCGATTGGGAAATTTGTAAAGAATCTTAAAATTGTATAAGTAACAGCACCTGCTACAGTATTATAAGGAACAATCCATACACCAATTACAAAGCAGGCGATGTCTGCGATAATACCGAAAACTGATGTACCTATCAAAAGAGTCTTTTTATCCATCTTTTTGAGAAATACGGGAACAAGTGCCATTGAAAGCATATATGAAATACCGCTTCCTATCTGAAGAAGAGGGGTAAGCAGACCTTCACTTGTAAGCTGAATATTAACATTAAATGTATTTTTTAACCATGCACAAAGCTCATCTATCGGAATAACACCTGCACAGTTCCATTTTGCAAAATACGGCAGGAACATTGCACCCATATTCACAAGTGCTGAAAAGAAGAATGCAACAACAAGGCTGACGAATTTTTTATCTCTGAATACAATGGCCAATCCGTTTATGTAGCTTTCTTTTCTTGGCGGAATATAAATCTTTTCCTTAATTCCAAAGGAAGCAAAAATCATCGGTATGCCGCCAAGCACAGCAAAAATAAGTGCTGCACTGAAATAGCCTGTGCTTTGCTTTTCTCTGCCTCAAAGTCCTGCGATTGTAAAGAACAACAGTGACGGCAGAA
>JAIDEF010000395.1 GCA_029054965.1 Eubacterium sp. | reverse complement strand
ATCTTAATCAGACAATTGTCTATAGCTATGATGGTGTTGGAAACATTACAAGCAAAACGATTTATCCATATACTTATGGAGCGTTAAAAGCTGCCCCATTGCAGACCATTGAATATTCATATAATGACAATGAATGGCTTGATCTTTTAACCGCTTATGACGGAGAAACTATCGAATATGATAAAATCGGAAATCCTACATCCTATTTAGGCAATACGTTAAGTTGGCAGGGACGTCAGTTAGCATCCATAAGCAATGATAATTTGAATGCATCCTATAGTTACGATGCGAATGGTTTAAGAGTATCTAAAAACATAAACGGAGTAAAAACCTATTACCAGTACAGCGGTGATAAATTACTGTATCAGGAAGCAGGCAATCAAAAGCTGTTTTTTTGGTACGATGCATTCGGCGATTTATGCAAAATTTATTTTGTTAACGGCAGCTCAGCTGCAGCATATTTTGTAACCTGCAATTCAAGAGGGGATGTAGAAGCATTATATAGCGCATCAGGAAATCTTGCTGCAAAATATGTATACGATTCCTGGGGCAATACCATATCTGTTACAGACGCAAACGGCAAGGCGATTACATCAAAAAATCATATCGGCAATATAAATCCAATCCGATACAGAGGCTATTATTTTGATACTGAAACCGGCTTCTATTACCTACAGTCAAGATATTATAACCCAACAGTCGGCATGAATGGAAATTAATTTGATAAAAGCGGTAATCGTATAGCCTCGTTAAAAGGAGATGGAACAGTTGTTGGAAAATAGAACAATATGGGATAAATTAAAAAATAATATTCCTTTGGAATATGATGATTTTGAAAAACATGTTTACACAAGAGAATACATTAATGCATTTAATAATAATGATTATAGTTTCAGCGGAAAAGAATACAATGATAATCTTAATATGTATTTTTTCGAGGTAGAAGAATACGATTCCGAAGAAGATTATCGTGAAGTGTTTTTTCAGAATTATTTGGATAAGATTATATCAAAAGAGTATTATATGTATTATGAAAATAAATTTATAAAAATGATGAAATTGCTTTTTAATATTAGTGAAACAATAGTTT
>JAIDEF010000394.1 GCA_029054965.1 Eubacterium sp. | reverse complement strand
GTGTGTATATGTGTTTATGTGGTGTGTATGTTTTGTGTATGTGTATGTGATGTATGTGTTGTGTGTCTGTGCATATGTGACAATAATAAAAAGAAGCCATTAATTTGAGAAGGACTGAGGGGTAGAAAGGAGAAGAGAGAATTAGAAAATCTAAATATTTTAATTTTAAAAATATATATCTTTATTGAAGGAGGAATGAGAAAAGGAGTATGGAAAAGAAAATTAAAAAAAGCTCATTATTTAAAAAGATAATGGCGTTCATCTGTGCGATGACACTTGTGATGTCAGTTTCAATGCCATATGCATATGGTGCGGCTGCTGATGTTACTCAGGTTATAGTAAAATACGAAGATGGAATGGAATTATTTGACTATAATGGTGATTTTACTTTTGAAGATTACGCATATAGTGCAGAACCTGTTCCCGTATCTTCCACAAAGTCAGTGTTGGTTGATTTTGGCGATGAAGAAAACAGTTATGTAATAAAGGCTTGTGATAGTGCCGGCGGATTGGCAGAGAACTTTGCAAGTACATCTATGTTTAACTTCCTTGCAACACCTGCAGAAAGTGGTTTAGTTATTGCAAGTGCCACAAATGGAGCAACAACAAGAGTTGCACTCAAAGGAACTGACAGCAGAGTCACAGTTACTCTTTCTAAAGCTACCGATGATGTTGTTGTAGAACTTAAAAATCCCGAAAAGCCTGATAATAATATTACATTTAATTCAGGTGACGGCTTTGTCTACAGCGATATTACTGTTGACAGCGTAGCTAAAGAGCCTGTAAGCGATGTTATTCAGGCAAAAGAAGGTCAGGTTGTTAGCTTTAAGGTTAATCCTGCAGATGGTTTTGTAATTGATACTGTTACTGCTGATAACGGAACCAGAATTAATAAGACCGGTGATGTTTATTCATTTACTGTAAGCTCTGCTACAGAAATTAATGTAACAACAAAGTATCAGATTAAATATGATGAAGAAAATTCAGGCACATATAGTATTATCAAGGGAAAGGACAGTGCCGATTTAGGCGATAACTATCAGTTTACCCTTGCTCCGAAGGCCGGCTACGATGCACCGCAGGTTGTAATAACCTCGGGCGGAGAAATTGTTGAGCCTATCGTTTCAGGTAATACATATGCCTTTGCAGTGCAGGGTGCAACAACAATCAAGATTACAGGCTCTGCTTCACAAAAAACATATGATGTAAGTCTTAACAACGCTTCTGGTGCTGATAAGACCTTTGATTATGTTAATGCTGAATCAGATGAAGTTCTTGGCTCAAAAGTAACTGTTTCTCACGGAGGAGCTGTTTCTTTCAGAATTAAGCCTGTTGATGGTTACAATGCATCAGGTGCTTATATAATATTAAATAATACTACAAGAATTGATGCGGTAGACGGTGTGTTCACAATTTCAGACATCACTGCCAATGCAAGTGTTGAGGTAAGAGGTGTTGAAAGAACCAGATATCAGATTAATGTAGTTCAGAATAATAATGACGCTTATACAGTAATAAGCGACAGTATAAATGATGGTAAGGTTGATGTAACATACGGCAGCAGATTTACATTCAGAGTAATTCCTGCTGAGGGCTATCAGGCTCCTATTGTTAAGTTTAACGATACCGTGCTTACTTCAAGCGGCAGCAACGAGTATGTTACGCCTCAGATTACTTCAGACAGCAATACAATTACAATTGATGCCGGTGCTAAAAAACCGTTCAATGTAACACTGCTTCGTCCTGATGGTGCCGTTTATACTTTTGGCGGTTATGATAGCTTAACAGTTGCTGAAGGCGGTGAATTTAAGTTTACAGTTGAAGCAAGTGACAGATATGATATTGCTAATGCTAAAGTAACAGCTACAAATGGTAATATCACTAAAGACCCGGATGTTACAAACGGTTATATTCTCAGCAATGTAACTGCTGACACTACTATCAGAGTTACAGATGTTGTTGAAAAGACATTCACTGTTTCAGGTCTTACTGCTGCTGATGGCTACACAGTAACAGGTGCAGGTATTGAAAACGGTGAGGCTGTTGTAACATATAACAGCAATTATACCTTCTATGTAAGACCGATGGCTGGCTATAATGCTCCTGAAGTTAAGATTGAGGGTGCACAGTTTGATAATGACGGCAACGGCGGATACACACTTCTTGGTGTAAAGAGCAATGTTGCTGTAACAATCGGTACTGCTGAATCAAAGCAGTATGCAATAAAGCTTTATGGTGCAGATGGCTGCACATTCACTGATGCAGACGGCAGTCCGTTACAGAACAGCTCAGCAGCATATGGAGCAAGCTTTGAATTTAAGCTTGCACTTGACGAGAGCTACAGCAATTCAAAGCCTACTGTTGAGATTAATGGTGAGCCGATTTCTGCCGACAGCAATGGTATTTACAGAATTGAAAATATTACTGCTGATATCATTGTAAGAGTGGGCAATGTCAGCCTGAATACATATCATGTAACTCTTACTGCAGATGATGGTGCTGCTGTAAATGCAGTAAGCGGTCTTGACATTGTTCACGGCGGTAACTTCAATTTCAACATTTCCTTAAATGCAGGTTATGTAATTGATAAAATTGATATCAAGGGCAATGACACTCAGCTTTCAGCAACAGGCGGAAGCAAGATTGTTGAAAATGTTACAAATGATATAACAATCCATGTAAGTGTTAAGAAAATTGCTATCAGCTATGAGATTAATGCAGGTCAGTCCCAGGTAAATGTTGTTAATGACAGTATTCAGTATGGAGATACTGTAAAGTTTACTGTTACTCCAAACGAGTATTACAAGGTAACTCATGTATATGTTAACGGTATTGAATACGGTTCTTCAAATGGTGAGTATACCGTTGCAAATGTTACTTCTAATATGAATATTTCAGTTCAGACTGAAGCAGTAAAGCTTACAGTAAATATCAGAGGTAACGGCTATTATGATGATGAAACAGTTACTTTCACCTATACAGGCGAATCAACTGTTAAGCTTTCAGCACTCAAGTCAAACAATGCACTTTATATGTTTGATTACTGGACAGTAGACGAGGGTGCACTTGATTTTGACAAGAGCAATGATAAAACCGTAAGAGCAACCGCTAACTGGAAGGTTGATGCTGATTATGTTGCACAGAATGTTACTCTTACAACTCAGCATATGACATATGACGGTGGTAAAGTTGTTCTCAGAACATATATTAATGTAAACGGAGATTTGGCAACAAATGAGAAATTTGCCAATGCGCAAATCACCGGATACGGCACTTTGGTTACCAAAACAATAAAGGATGATTCTTCTTCCTCAGAATGGGTAGATTACATCACTAAGGGTAATGGTAATCACAATGCTAATTCAACAGCTCTTCAGATTGAACAGATTGTTGTTCCTGAGAAAAAGGTTGGTATTGTTAACTATTATCATATTAATCAGTCAATTGCTATAAATGAAAAGCGAGAAGACAATTTCATCAAGCTTACAGTTAATAATTTACCTGTAAATTCTCTTGAAAGCTTTAAGGCTGCAGGCTGGATTGAGCTTAATATCAACGGCGAAAAGGTTATTATCATCAGTGAATGGGACAGTGATCTCAGCAAAACTAATGATAACCTATATCACGATGCAACAGCACCTGACGAGGTATAAAAATTTAATTAATTATCAGAATATTGTATATTCATACGCAAATGCATCTGGCTTTTATAAAAAATCTAATAAAAGTTTGCAGGAGGTTGATTGATTTTATGCAGCGTAAAATGTATGAAACACCTGAAATTGAGGTTCAGTTTTTAAATGATGTTAATGCTGTCATAACAACAAGCGGCTTAGGTGGCGGCGACGAGGTTAACGGTGGCGACATTGACTGGGATTTCAGTAATGATTTTTAAACGAATTCCATTATATTAATTAACACTTTTATGAGTGCGGGGTATCTCCGCACTCTTTTTTTGTCCGAAAAAAACAAGCATATAGAAATGCTTGTTTTTGGTGTTCCGGAAGGTCCCGTCACTTGCTAACAAAATGTCCAAAGGACCTTTCTCCCAAATCAAAGATTTGGAGCCACGTGGTTCGAGTCCCTTAGTATGGTAAAAGAGCAAAATAAAAAAAGCAAATACCTAAAAGGTACTTGCTTTTTTGGTACGCTGGAAGGGACTCGAACCCCCGACCTACTGGTTCGTAGCCAGTCACTCTATCCAGCTGAGCTACCAGCGCACATATGCACAACTTTTGTGCTTAGATAATATAACACAAAAGATAAAAAAATGCAACACTTTTTTTAATTATAATTGGTTTAATTTTAAATATTCCTCAAGAATATCTGCACAAAGGTGAACAATTTTCGGACAGGGGCGCTTTTTATAGTATTCCTGTGTTCGATTTTCCGGTGTAGGATCATCAGCACCTTTGGTATTTAAACCGAGAAGTTCACGGCATACGATTGATCCTGTTTCAGCTTTAAATTTGTTTGAAACATACTGTACACGTTCATACATTTTTGCTCTGTCATCATTTACATAAATTGCGGAGAGTACAAAGGTCATAGCAGAAACGGAGCCGCAGACCTCTCTCATTCTTCCCATACCTCCTCCGAAACCAAGAGTAAGATGTGAAACAAGCTCTTTATCAAGCTTCATTTCTTCGGAAAAAGCAGCAGCCACTGCCTGGCTGCAGTTGTATCCGTTCCTGAAATAACTTTCTGCAAGCTCTCCTTTAGTCATTAATCCATTCCTCCGTCCATATCCTCAATAGTAGGTGCTTCTGTTGTGCTTACAGGAGAAAATACGGCAGAAATGCTGACATCCTCGGCAGCAGTGAATGAGTATCTCATAGTGCTGCTTATTTTTGTGCCGTTTGAGTACCAGCCGTCAAATTCATATCCATCATCGGGTGTGGCAGTAATTGTTACGTTGTCGCCGTCTTTGTATGAACCGCTGCCGTCAACAGTTCCGCCTCCATGGCTTACAAGCTTTATGGACCAGTTTTGCTGCTTTGTTGTAGTTGTGGTTGTGGTGGTTGATTCGGTAGTTGTTTCTTTTTCAGTTGTTCTTTCAGTTGTGCGTTCTTTTGTTGTTGACTGCTTTGTTGACAGAGTTTGCGATGTGCTTGAAGTGGATGATGAAGAAGTTTCGTTTTTACTCTTTGTGCTTGCCACAACAGCCACAGATGCAATTATTGCTACAAGCAGTACAACAAGTATTGCAATTACAATTATGCTCTTTTTTTCTGCAAGCTTGTTTTCATTATTACTATGGTTATTGCTGTCAGTAGGCGGTAATGTGCTGTTGGTTGGACTGTTTGAATTAACAGTATCGTAAGACCGAGCCTGCTGCTCAGGCTCAGGGGTGTTGAAATCCTCTTCGTCATAAAGAGGAGAACCGCAGTTTTCGCATATATATCTTTTATCGTCATTTTCAGTTCCGCAATTTTTACATCTCATAATTTTAGCCTCCGTTAAAAATTAAGGAATTTTTCCATATTATAGC
>JAIDEF010000393.1 GCA_029054965.1 Eubacterium sp. | reverse complement strand
TGCATCACATCATACACAGGTCAATATCTGAAAAAGAATATAAACTAATATAATAAATTACTTTCTGTAATGCGACAAGTATTGACAATTGAACTAAAGTGATATAAAATACTTTTATTACCTGTGGCGGTAAATTTTACTTGCCATATTTTGAGGGGAATATATGAAAGCTATTGAAGCATACAAGAAGCATAGAAATAGATTAGAACGTTCTGTATATTATAAGGCGAAGTTTTTGTATACACAGTACAGAAATTCTTTAAGTATAGTTGATAATGAAATAGTATTCCAGTCCTATGATGGTACAAGCATTTCAGGCAATCCTTATTATATGTTAAGGGAAGTCTGTAATGATCCTTATTATGCGGATTTTAAAAAGTATGTTGTAACCACTTGGCGCAATTATACCAAAATGGTGGAATATATTGAAGGCTTTAATGACGAAAGCATTATAGTTATAAAAATCCATTCTGATGAATATTGTAAGATAATTGCAAGGGCTAAATATCTTATTACCAATGCAACCTTTGCTCCGTACTTTATAAAAAGAGAAGGACAGTGTTATCTTAATACCTGGCACGGCACACCCCTCAAGTGCCTTGGCAGACAGATTAAGGATTCTCCTAATGAAATCGGTAATACTCAGCGTAATTTCCTTATGGCTGATTATCTGCTTTATCCGAATGAATTTACTTTTGAGCGTATGCGTGTTGATTATATGCTTGAAAAGTATTATACAGGCAAATATGTTATCGGAGGTTATCCTCGAAATACAGCCTTTTTTAATGATAAGCTTGCGGCACAGATTAAAGAGGAGCTGGAGCTTACCGATAAAAAAGTTGTAGTTTATATGCCGACCTGGCGCGGAAATCTGAATAACAAAAATTCAGATTATCAATTTGCATATACGCTTTATACTCTTTATGAGCTGGACAAGCTTATTGATGATGATACAATCCTTTTTGTTAAGCTGCATTCACTTAATAATAAGAGAATTAATTATGCTGAATTTGAGCATATAGAGGAGTTTCCGTCAGCTTATGAAACTTATGAATTTTTAAATGCTGCCGACTGCCTGATTACTGATTATTCAAGTGTTTTCTTTGATTATGCAAACACGGGAAGAAAGATAATTCTTTACGGCTATGATAAGGAAAGATACCTTAGTGACAAGGGAATGTATATGGATTTTGACAGTCTGCCATTTACCTTCGCACAGAATGTTGATGAGTTGTTCCGTGAAATCAGCAGCCTTGACAGTTATACTGATTACAGTAAATTCAATGAAAAGTTTACTGAATATGATTCATCTGCAGCCTCAAAGGAGCTTTGCGATTTATTCTTTAAGGGTAAAAAGGCTGAAAGAATTCAGCTTATTGACGGTAAAAAATACCATAACAATAAGCCTAATATTCTTGTGTTCGGCGGTACTCTTGCAAAAAACGGAATTACTACCGCACTGAAGGGCTTCATAAAGAATATTGATAAAGAAAAGTATAATGTTATTTTAACCTTCTATAAAGGAAAGGTTGAGTCAAATAAGAATGTTATAAATGAATTCAATGACATTGATTATATTCCTATTCAGGGCGAAATCAACTATACCTTTAAAGAAGCAAATATGAACTTTCTGTTCAATGAAAATGGTATAAATACACCTTTTGTAAGAAAATCGGTTGAAGCTATCTATAAAAGAGAAAAGGACAGAGTTTTTCCTTATATCGATTTTGCATATGCTGTTCATTTTTCAGGCTACGAAAGAGCAATAATAAATCTTATGGGTCATATGGATTCCAAGAGAATTATATTTGTTCATAATGATATGAAAAAGGAAGCAAAAACCAAGGGCAATGTTAATGTTAAATCATACAGCATTGCACTCAGAAAGTATGACAAGGTTGCCTGTGTCAGAAAAAGCTCCAGGGATGAGGTAATCAGCTTTGTCAGGGGTATTGATAAAGATAAGGTGGTTATTGTCCATAACTTTATTGATACACAAAAAATCAACAGACTTGCTGATAAGCCTATTGATTTTAATGATGAAACTATTTCAAGCGTTACTGTTGATGAGCTTAATGATATCCTCAGCAGTAACAGCGAAAAAATTATCAATATAGGCAGATTTTCTTACGAAAAGGGTCTTGATCGTTTAATACTTGCATTTAACGATTACCGCAGAAACTGTAATGAAAATGCTCATTTGATTTTAATCGGCGGTTATGGCGTTGAATACAATAATATTCTCAATATGATTGAAGAAAATGAATTTGAGAATATTGTCATTATAAAATCAATCCGTAATCCATTCCCGATACTTTGCAAATGCGATTTGTTTATGCTGTCATCAAGGTATGAGGGACTGCCTATGACTATTATGGAATCACTGGCACTTGATGTTCCTGTTATCAGTACAGATATACCGGGTCCGTCTGAATTTTTAAAGCAGGGCTATGGAAATGTTGTTGCGGATTCACAGCAGGGTATTTATGACGGACTTGTTTCCTTTAACAAAGGCACACTCAAATCTGTCAAAAAATTTGATATCAATGAGTTTAATGCAGATGCAAAGGCAGAACTTGATTCTTTATTTGATTAATTTAAGTATTTTTAGTAAAAGCGTCAGAGATTTTCTGCTGCTTTTAGTCTTTAATTGCTTGAAATTAAAACTAAATGTATAAATTGGCAAATTCTATAAAAAATACTATAAGCTTACTTGTTTTTTTGGTAAAATTTTGTTATTATAGTTAAAGTATTAAAATGATAGGAGAGGATGTAATGGGC
>JAIDEF010000392.1 GCA_029054965.1 Eubacterium sp. | reverse complement strand
CTTCTAAAATACTTTGTTTTTCAGAATAATCAAGAATAGTATTTGAACAAATATAATCTGCAAGCTTTCCACCATCATCAATCGAAAGAATAGCCGCAATAACATCATTACTTATTTTTGGCATAAGTGTTGCATATTTTTCAAATTCTTTACGCAATGCACGGAGATATGCAAGTGATTCCCTGCTGTCTTTTGCGGAATTGGTTTCTTCAACAAGCATTACGGCCGAGTTTATGTACGGCTTAGTCTGTGTAGCACTGACAATATAACCACGCTCTAAACCCTCAACAAAAACTCTTAAATTCTCACTGCCAGGAATTCTTGTCATCTGTTTTATACTGCAAACAACACCTGTGGCAAAAAGCTCATCAACAGAAGGATCATCAACAGATGCATCCCTTTGACAAACAAGAAAAACCTTTTGATTTGAATTCATCGCACTTTTGATTGCAGCAATACTCTTTTTTCTGCCAACATCAAAGTGAAGCACCATTTCAGGAAAAACAACTAATCCTCTTAACGGAATAACAGGAAGCTCTATTATATTTTCAAATGTGTTTAATTCACTCATATTAAAACCTACTTTAACTAATTATAATGATTATATAATATAAGAAAAAAAAAGGCAACACAAAAGTTGCCTTTTTATCAATAATTATGCGTTTTTTAAGCTGTTTACAGTAAGTGTTTTTGCCTCTTTGTTGGGATTTCTGAGAACAATCGGTTCATCACCATTTTTTATAACACCCTCTGTAATAATAATTTTTTCAATTGCCGCATCACTCGGAGCGTTAAACATAAGATCGGTAAGGACAGCCTCAAACACACTTCTGAGTCCCCTTGCGCCTGTTTTGCGTTCAAGTGTTATATCAGCAACTGCTTCAAGTGCTTCATCCTTAAATTCAAGCTCTATACCGTCCAGTTCAAACAGTTTGACATATTGCTTCAATATGGAATTCTTAGGTTCTTTCATAATACGGATTAAAGCATCCCTGTCAAGATTATCAAGCACAGAAATAACAGGAACTCGACCAATAAGCTCCGGTATTAATCCATATTTAACCAAATCATGCTGTGTCGCCTGATGCAGAATTTTTTCGCTTTCTGTCTTTTGTGCACCAAGATCAGAACCAAAGCCAAGTGACTTGCCGCCAATTCTTTTTTCAATCAGCTTTTCAATACCATCAAAAGCACCGCCGCAGATAAACAGAATATTAGATGTATCAATCTGAATAAACTCCTGCTGTGGATGCTTTCTTCCGCCTCCCGGTGGAACATTTGAAACCGTACCCTCAAGAATTTTCAGCAAAGCCTGCTGAACGCCCTCACCACTTACATCACGTGTGATTGAACGATTTTCGCTCTTGCGTGAAATCTTATCAATCTCATCAACGTATATAATACCGCGCTGTGCCTTTTCAACATCAAAATCTGCAGCCTGAATTAAGCGGAGCAGAATATTCTCAACATCTTCGCCAACATAGCCTGCTTCTGTAAGTGTGGTTGCATCGGCGATTGCAAACGGAACATTCAGTATTCTTGCAAGAGTCTGTGCAAGCATTGTTTTGCCTACACCAGTCGGACCCAAAAGCATAATATTGCTTTTCTGCAGTTCGACATCACCGCTGCCACCTTCAGTATAAATACGCTTATAATGATTATAAACAGCAACAGCCAGTGCTCTTTTAGCATCATCCTGCCCTATTACATACTCATCGAGCTTAGCCTTGATTTCGCTTGGCTTCGGGAGAGTTAAATCCTCATTTGAGGATTTGTGCGGGATGTTAGGTGCTGAACTTTCTTCAATCAGATCACTGCAAAGACTGACACATTCATCACAGATAAACACACCCGGACCCTCAATCAGCTTATGAACCATAGCCTCGCTCTTTCCGCAAAAGGAACAGCGTGCAATTGTATTTCGTGAATCATCACGACCCATAAAATCTACCTCAATTATCTTTTATCAATAACCTTATCAACCAAACCGAACTCAAGAGCCTCCTGTGCAGAAAGCCAATTATCTCTGTCTGTTGCAGCAGTTAACTCTTCAAGTGTTCTGCCACAGTTTTCAGCCATAATGGAATTGAGCTTTTTCTTGGTTCTAAGGATATGCTGGGCAGCAATTTCAATTTCGGTTGCCTGACCCTCTGTTCTGCCAAGAGGCTGATGAATCATAACCTCAGCATTAGGCAGACAAATTCTTTTTCCCTTGGCACCGCTTGAAAGAAGAAACGCCCCCATTGATGCAGCCATACCCATACATATAGTTGAAACATCACATTTGATATACTGCATTGTATCATAAATAGCCATACCGTCTGTAACAGAACCGCCGGGACTATTAATATAAAGGCTTATATCCTTTTCAGCATCCTGTCCTTCAAGGAAAAGGAGCTGAGCGACAACAAGTGATGCTGTTGTTGAGTTAACCTCATCCGAAAGAACAATAATTCTGTCATTTAAAAGTCTTGAATAAATATCCATTGAACGCTCGCCGGCGCTGGTTTGTTCAAGAACATAAGGTACTAATGCCATAAAATTCACTATCCTTAATAAATAATATTAATCATTTTTAATAATAATTACGCTTTAACAGCAGACTCTACAACAAGGTCAAGAGCCTTTCTTGTTTTAATATCAGATGCAAGCTGATCAGCAGGAACAGCAGCCTTAATCTGGTCTGCCTCCATCTTATACTGCTCTGCAAGCTTAGCAACCTCAGCATCAATTTCTTCATCAGTTACTTCAATCTTTTCAGCATCAACAATTGCCTCAAGAGCAATAGAAGCCTTAACCTGATTTTCAGCACCCTCTCTGAAGGTCTTTTTGAAAGTATCCATATCCTGTCCCATATATGAGAGGTATGTATTCAAATCAATACCCTGCATCTGGAGTCTGTAGCTGTAATCCTGAACCATTTCATTAGTTCTGCTTTCAAACATACATTCAGGAATTTCACATTCCATATTTTCAACAACCTGCTCAATAAGCTGATTTTCAAAGTCAGCCTTTGCATCAGCCTCTTTCTTTTCGCTAAGACCCTTCTTAATATCAGCCTTAAGCTCGTCAAGTGTATCAAATTCAGAAACATCCTTTACAAATTCATCATCAAGCTCAGGCATTTCCTTTGTCTTGATTTCGTGAATTTTACACTTGAACACAGCGTCCTTGCCTGCAAGCTCAGCAGCATATTCTTCAGGGAAAGTAACATTAACGTCAAATTCTTCATCGATTTTATGACCTGCTACCTGCTCCTCAAAGCCCGGAATAAATGAGCCTGAACCAAGCTCAAGAGGATAATTCTCGCCCTTGCCGCCGTCAAAAGCAACACCATCAACAAAGCCTTCAAAATCAATTTCAGCAGTGTCGCCCATCTGAGCCTCTCTGTCATCAACTGAAACAAGACGTGAGTTTCTGTCTCTCATATTTTCAAGCTCTGCATCAACGTCCTCGTCAGTTGCTTCTGTAGGAAGCATTGCTGCTTTAAGTCCCTTGTAATCGCCAAGCTTAACCTCAGGATAAACTGTGACTTTCATTTTCATTTCAACACCCTCAGCCTTGCTCATTACAGGAACATCAAGATCAAATGGCTGGTCAACAGTTCTAAGACCAGCTTCCTCAATAGCCTCTGATACAGCCTTAGGATATACAATTTCAAGAGCCTCTTCATAGAAAGCACCCTCGCCGTAAACCTTTTCAATCATACCCTGAGTTGCCTTACCCTTACGGAAGCCGGGAAGCTGAATTGACTTTCTCTGCTTCATATATGCAGACTTACAAGCATCAGCAAACACCTCAGGTGCAACTGTTACTTCAATTTCATAAGTATTTGTAT
>JAIDEF010000391.1 GCA_029054965.1 Eubacterium sp. | reverse complement strand
GTTCAAAAAAACTAATTAATTTAATAAGCAATGCGGGATATGAGGCATATGCAGTGGGAGGCTGTGTCCGTGATTTTCTGATGCAAAGACCCTGTGATGACATAGATATTACAACATCTGCAAAGCCTGATGAGCTTGAAAAAATATTAAGTGACAGCAATATAAAATTTATTGAAACAGGTATTAAGCACGGCACTGTTACTGCGGTTATGGAGGATGGCTCTGTTTTTGAGGTTACGACCTATAGAACAGAAGGCACGTATTCTGACAGCCGTCATCCTGAAACTGTTACCTTTGTCAGTGATATTAACAAGGATCTGGCACGTCGTGATTTCACAATCAACGCAATTGCTTATAATGACAAAATGGGCTTTGCTGACCTATATAACGGTATGGCTGATATTGATTTAAAAATAATTCGTGCGGTAGGGGATGCCGATACACGCTTTAAGGAGGATGCACTGCGTATTATGCGGGCTGTACGCTTTGCATCAGTGCTTGGTTTTGATATTGAAGAAAAAACAAAAAAAGCTCTGTTTGACAACAAGGAGCTTTTGAAAAATATATCTAACGAAAGAATTTACACCGAGCTTTCAAAGCTTCTTATGGGCGAGAATGTTTATAATATTCTTGTTGAATACAAGGATATTATAGCGGTTGTTGTTCCGGAGCTTGAGCCGATTTTCAATGTTGAACAGAATACAAAATGGCATATTTACGATGTGTGGCACCATACTGCAAAATCAGTGGAGCAGGCACCGAAGGATTTGGCACTTCGTTATACAATGCTGCTTCACGATATAGGTAAGGCATATACTAAAACTACAGATGAAAACGGTACAGACCATTTTAAGGGGCATCAGAAAATAAGCGGTGAGTATGCATTGACTGCTTTGAAACGGCTTAAAACACCTAATGAAATAACAAATCGTGTAATGGCTGTTGTTCCGATTCACGATATGCATATCGGTACTGAGGAAAAAAATATAAAAAAATGGCTTTCAAGACTGGGAGAGAATACTCTGCGTGATTTGATTGCGGTCAAACGCTCCGATAAGCTGGCACAGAATCCCGAAATGATTGCTGAAGAGCTGAAGCGTCTTGATATTACCGAGGAAAAGCTTAATGTTGTAATTGCGGCAGGCGAGCCGTTTGAGGTAAAAAATCTGGCTGTTAACGGCAATGATGTAATGGCTTTAGGCTATAAAGGCAGGGAAATCGGTATTGTTTTGAATACTGTGCTTGAAAAGGTGATTGACGGAGAATTGCTGAATGATAAGGAAACAATTATCGGGTTTTTAACCGATTTTAAACTTTAACCGAATTGTAAAGCTTTTGCGGTTGCTATCAGTTTATAATTATGTTATAATTTTAACAAAGAGTATTGTATGTTTTTATAACTTGCTTTAATCATAAATTTTAAAGGAGGAAATTATGAGTAAAGAACAAAAAGCCATGGCATTTGTTAATATGTACGGTGTGCTTGCAACTCTTGAAAATCTCTGTGAGATTGACACTGAGGCAAAGGCAGTCTGTGCAGCACTGAAAAAGCCAGTTTCAATTTGCTTTGATGTCAGCGGAGGGCCCTGCTGTACCTTCCATTTCAGAAACGAGGGTAGCAAAAAGAGCGAGGGCAGCTACTGCTGTACCGGCAAAATGAGCTT